>NZ_AKIX01000034.1:0-22667 GCF_000282075.1 Brevibacillus sp. BC25 | reverse complement strand
CCTGCACCGGCAGCATCAGCTACAACTCCTGCTGTTTCTGTAGATATTCCGGTTGCAAGCGGTGATCAAGTTGTACCTGTAACGTCTATTCGTCGTACGATTGCAAACCGGATGGTACAGAGCAAGCATGAAGCTCCACATGCTTGGACGATGGTCGAAGTAGACGTGACTAATCTCGTTAACTTCCGTAATCAGGTAAAAGGCGAATTTGCGAAAAAAGAAGGGCTCAACCTCACGTTCCTGCCGTTCTTTATCAAAGCGGTCGTGGAAGCGTTGAAAGAGTACCCGATGATCAATTCCACATGGGCACATGACAAAATCATTGTGAAAAAGGACATCAACATCTCCATCGCAGTAGCCACGGAAGATGCCCTCTATGTTCCTGTCATCAAGCATGCTGACCAAAAATCAATTCTTGGCATTGCTAAGGCAGTCGATGATCTGGCAGCACGCACCCGTGCAGGGAAATTGACGATGGATGACATGACAGGCGGGACCTTTACGGTTAACAACACAGGCTCCTTTGGCTCCGTTTTGTCCCAGCCGATTATCAATGCTCCGCAAGCTGCGATTCTTAGTGTCGAGTCCATTGTGAAACGTCCTGTCGTCATTAACGACATGATCGCAGTGCGTTCTATGGTCAATCTGTGCATGTCCTTGGATCATCGCGTGCTGGATGGCCTGATATGTGGACGATTCCTGCAGAGTGTGAAGCAAAAGCTTGAGAATGTAGGACCGGATACCAAGCTTTACTAGGGTGTGGAAAAACCAGGTCAAGTAAAGACCTGGTTTTTTTGATAAAAGAATTTCAAAAAATTTTTCCAAATCGATCATTACGTATGTAACTTTTTCCGAGACATCTTCGTCTTACCAATTGGAGCCAGTAAGTCTCATAAATGATCTAGAAGAGATTCCCACCAGATAGCATTTGTGGTAGACTGGTAGCGTCCTGCTAGAGAGATTTTCCAGATTAACGGTAAATATGGGAGGAAAAACATGGAGAAAAGTAAAAAAGCACTACCAATAGTGCTGGCATCAGCGCTGGCCGCTACACCTTTTGTTGCAGTACCGCAAGCATATGCTATTGAAAAATTGGATGTATCAGCTGATAACGATGGTGCCGGGAAAGAAAGTGACTATGATATTAAATTCACGCTAGAAGAAGATCTGTCGAGCGGAGATACCATCACGGTTGATTTCGACGATGAATTCGATGTGGATGATAGTATCAGTAAGAAAGATATTGACGGTATTGACGTCAAAAAAGTTGAAGTGGATGACAATGAAGTGACTATCACGGTGGATGAGGATTTTGATGAAGGAGAAAAAATCTCGTTTACCATTAAAAGCGGGATCACAAATCCTGACGATAAGGGTACATATGATGTAAGCGTAGAAACCGAAAATGAGAGCTCTGACACAGACGAAGTTGAGATCAAAAAAAGCAGCTCCAGCAGCAGTAGCAAGTCCAAAAACGATTACAGCGTAACGTTGAGCAGCAAAGCAGCAGGCGAAAAAGTAAGCCTGAAACTCGGCAAAATTTCTCTGAAAGGTAGCGATGAGCTGGAGACGAACTCCACCATTACCGTCACTTTCCCGGAGAAAGGCATGTTGCCTTCGAGCATTGATGAAGACGATGTAAAAGTAAATGGTACTACAGCGAAATCCGTTAGCATTAGCGGTAGCTCGGTAGATATCAAGATTCCGAGTGGAGCAGACTCAGATGATTACATTACGCTGGAATTTGACAAATCTGCTGGTATTGAGAATCCTAGCTCCGGCGACAAATATGTTTTCAAAGTGAAATACGATGGTACGACATATGAGTCAGATGAATTCGAAATTACGAAAAACGGTTCCAGCAATAGCAGTGCTTCCGACAGCTTTACGGTAAATCTGTCTGATCCAGGCGCAGGAGCTCGCACTAGCTACACCTTTGATGCTGACTTCGGTAGCAAAGAGTTGAAAGAAGATGGAGAACTGATTCTTGAGTTCCCGTCCTCTGATATGGTACCAGGTATTTTGACAGCTTCAGACTTCTTGCTCAATGGAAAATCAGCGAGGAAAGCGACTGCAGTCGGAAACAGAGTTGCCTTGGTTGCACCAACCGGCTTCAAAGCGACTAGCAAAGTGAAGGTTGAAGTTACTTACGGAGCGTGGATTTCGAATCCAAAAACGGCAGGAAGCTACACGTTGAAGGCTACTGTTTCCGGAAGAACTTTGGAATCCAAGTCCTTCAGCATCGGCGGTTCTTCGGTGAACCCGACGCCAACCAACCCAACCAACCCAACAAATCCAGTACCTGTACCAAATACAAGTACGAACAACAGCACCGCAACTATCGCATTGACACAAAATGCAATTGGCAAGCAGACGGGGCTGAACGTGGCAATCAAGGGATTGGGTGTTGGTCTGCAAAAGCAACGCGATTTCATCGAGATCGTCTTCCCGGTAGGCTACAAGGTACCGGCTTACATCGCGCCAGCTAACATCTCTGTGAATGGTGTAGGTGCGAATTTTGTTGCTGTTCGTGGACAAAACGTTCTGATTTATCCGTCTCAGGATATTCCTGCGGCAACGAACGCTAATATCGTGATCAATCCAGCAGCGAACATCGTAAACCCTGCTGTGAAAAACACATATAGCATCAGCGTATTTACTTCCGAAGAAAGAGGTTTGCTGTTTGCTCGTGCTGTTGGTGTAGGTATGGCTTCCCCGCCTCAACAAAAGCCTGTAACGTCAACACCACAACAGCCGCAACAACCATCGACAACTATACCAGCGAACTCGGCTTCCTTTAAAGTAAATACAGCAAATTTCAACCTGCATGGCAAAACGTATCCTCTCTCTGTAGCTCCTTACATTGCAGATGGAAATACGACCATGGTTCCAGCTCAATTCTTTAAAGAAGCACTGGCACTGACTACGCAATGGAACAATACAAGTGTTGCTGTTATCAGTGGAACCAAAGTCGTGAAGTTTACAGTTGGGTCGAAAACAGCAAAAGTAGGTAAAACGGAAATCCAACTGCCAACACCTGTTGTCCTCAAAAACGGCATGCCAATGATTCCGATCCGTACCGTTACGGATAATCTTGGTTACAAAGTCGGCTGGGATGCGAAAACTTCCAGCGTATACGTTTATAAATAAAAACTAGCTGGGACAAACGAAAAACCCCTTTCCGCTTTTCGGTCGGAAAGGGGTTTTAATTGTTTATCATCACTCGTTTATTGAAAGTAAAAAAACGTGGGAACGATGAGTGAGAGTATTAGAATACCGATCAGGATTTTTGCAAAGAGCGATTGGTGTCTCATTCTAATCAAACCTCCTTTCAAGGTAGAGGAAATTATCAGGTGATTCTGTAAGTGGCTGTGCTAGAATGAAGAAAAGGATATCATTGGCTTTCTTTTTTTCGCCCATGCTGAAATTGTACCGAAATGTAGCCAATGAGACAACCACTTACAAAAGGATGATGATTCGTGAGCGCACCGAAAAAAATTGCCCATATCGGCATTGCGGTAAAAAGCTTGGAAAAGACGCTTCCCTTTTATACCGAGCAATTGGGATTGGAGTTGGTTGGAACCGAAATCGTAGAGAGCGAACAAGTACAAGTGGCATTTTTGAAGATCGGGGAAAGTCATATTGAATTACTAGAGCCGTTGAGTGATGAGAGTCCGATAGCAAAATTTATGGAAAAACGCGGAGAAGGCATTCACCACATTGCTTTTGATGTAGATGACGTTTCGGGTCGTCTAGCCACATTAAAAGAGCAAGGTGTACCGCTGATTCACGAAGTCCCCAAAGCGGGTGCGCACGATGCGTTGATTGGATTTTTGCATCCGAAGGCAGCGAATGGCGTTTTGTATGAGCTATGCCAATATCCGAAAGAATCATAGGCGTTTACGTAGTAGAAAAAATTTTTTTGCGGTATACTGGAACTTGTGAATATGTACCAAAATCGGGCAGTACGATCAGGAGGTAACGAGTGTGAGTACGATCAACCAAGAGCGTTTGTTAAATGAATTTTTAGAGCTCGTCCAAATTGACAGTGAAACGAAGAACGAAGCAGAGATCAACAAGGTGCTCAAAGAAAAACTGATTGCGATGGGCTTTACCGTAGAAGAGGATGACGCAGCAGCGAAAACCGGACATGGTGCCAACAATCTGATTGCAACCTTGGAGGGTACTGGAAAAGGTCCAGTCATCCTGTTTAGCAGTCATATGGATACGGTTGTACCAGGAAACGGAATCAAGCCACAAATTCGCGATGGCTACATTTATTCCGATGGAACGACGATCCTCGGTGCGGATGACAAAGCAGGAATCGCGGCGATCTTTGAAGGCATTCGCAGCATGAAAGAGCAAAACTTGCCACATCCAACGATCCAAGTCGTATTGACGGTGGGAGAAGAGTCAGGACTTGTAGGCTCCCGCGCAATGGATTCCAGCCTGCTGAAAGCAGAAATGGGCTTCATCCTGGATTCGGAAGGTCCGGTTGGAAAAATCACAGTAGCTGGTGCTGGTCAATATCGCATCGTAACCAAAATCCACGGGAAAGCAGCGCATGCAGGTGTGAATCCAGAGGATGGCATCAGTGCTATATCAGTCGCTAGTAAAGCAATTTCCCGTATGCCACTGGGCCGTATCGATGCGGACACAACTGCAAACATCGGTCGCTTTGAAGGCGGAAAAGCGTACAATATCGTAACGGATTATGTGGAAATTTGGTCCGAGGCTCGCAGCTTGGTTATGGACAAGCTGGAAGCGCAAGTGAAGAAAATGACGACAGCATTTGAAGAAGTGGCAGCCGAGATGGGTGCGACTTGCGAAAATGACGTTATCTTTATGTACCACGGCTACAAATTCAACGAAGAAACGCCTGTTGTACAAAAAGCGATTGCAGCAGTTAAACGTGTTGACCGCAATCCTGAGCTGGTTGCAAGCGGCGGCGGAAGCGACGGTAACGTATTTAACGGCTACAACGTGCCAAGCGTAAACTTTGCCATCGGCTATGAAGAAATCCATACAAAAAGCGAGCGTATGCCAATCGCTGAACTGAACAAAGCGGCTGAGCTGGTGCTTGCTGTTATTGCAGAAGTACAAGAGTAACCAAAGAGGGTCGGAATCTCCTTGCGAGGGGGTCCCGGCCTTTTTTGTTCGTTTGCTTACTCGTTTGCATGATTGAGACAACCACTGTTTATCATAGACTGAATAGAAAGCTCGGGGACGAGGCAGGAATGAAAGGGGGAAGCTGAGTGCTCCGTTTGGCGGTGGGGACGGTCCAAAAAGTTCTGGAAAAGCAACCAGGGATGCAGATACTCGAAGTCCGGACAGAATCGGTTGCTGGATACAAAATGGAGAGAGTGTTGTCTTTTTTGCAGGAGGATTATAAAAGTGGCGATTTACTTTTAATCAATACAACCGCTGTTCGACTTGAATTGGGGACAGGCGGGTATCATTTTGTCGTAGGAAAGGTTACTCAACCGGAGGAAACCGATGTCCTTCCGAATGAGTGGGGGCATGTCATGAAAATGCGCTACTCACCATGGCAGCTCGCGGTTGACTCGGTAGAAGAACAGACCAGCCCGTACCACCCTTTGTTTGTCCAAGAAGATTTATCCTTGGAAGGTACCCCTGTTTTGATTGGCGAGCTGCACAGTCTTCTACCTGTTGCTGTCCTTGCTTTGCATAAAAAAAATCCAAATGCCCGTATCGTATATGTCATGCCAGACGGCGCATCCTTGCCGATTGCTTTGAGCCAGCACGTCCATCAATTAAAAGCAATTGGGAGCTTGGCTGCGACAGTGACGACAGGTCATGCGTGGGGCGGCGATCGCGAGTCGTTGACGATTCATAGTGGCTTGCTGGCAGCACGCCATGTAGAGCATTCCGATATCATTGTTTGTATGCTGGGACCTGGGGTAGCAGGTACGGGTACATCTTATGGCTTCTCAGGAATTCAGTTAGCCGAGGTCATTCATGCCGTGTCCACTCTCGGAGGAACGCCCTTTTTTATTCCCAGAATCAGTTTTGGAGACCCACGTACCAGGCATTACGGTGTCAGTCATCATACTGTATCAATAGTAAACAGATTTGCTCTCTGTCCTGCCCTGGTTACAATCCCGATTTTCGGGGATGAAAGAGATGAAGTCCTTTCACGGCAAATGAAAACAATAGAAGTTGTGGGGAAGCATATTTTCATAAAGGGAAAAGTCCCGGACCAATCAGAACTGGCAGCACTGGAAAAGGGGTATGGCTTGTCCTTTGCTACGATGGGTCGAAATTGGCAAGAGGACCCTTCCCCTTTTCAGACAGCATGGATGGCTGCCGATTTTGTGGCAAATAGTCTGGACTACATCGTCCAAACCGTTAACGGCGCCCCGCATTCGCCCGCTTCATCAAGTAATCTTGAAGCGTTAGGTCTTTATTTGACCAGGAACGAAGTGCAGCCTTAATCTCCCAAGCTTTCCCGACCATACGCAATTGCTTTTCGCTAACATATGTTTTCATTCATGATCTCCTCCGATACAATAAGGTGGACAAGCTCTATGCTCCCAACTTATGGAGGGAATCGACGATTTAGAACGACTTCATGAAAAAAGGATGATATCGACAGTGAATAAATATGATCACTTGTATGAAAAAACCATCTCCAGTCAACCGATTTATGACGGAAGAATTATTAAGGTCAAGGTGGATGAGGTGCTTCTGCCCAATGGCAATACAGCCAAGCGAGAAATCGTGAATCATCAAGGAGCGGTTGCCGTATTGCCGATCACAGATGATAACAAAATGGTTGTGGTTCGACAGTTCCGCAAGCCATTGGAGCGTACGATCGTGGAAATACCAGCAGGAAAGCTGGAGCCAGGGGAAGAGCCGCTTGCATGTGCGATGCGTGAGCTGGAGGAAGAGACTGGCTACGTTGCAAGTCAGTACACACCACTCAGCTCTTTTTACACATCGCCAGGCTTCGCGGATGAAATTTTACATGTTTTTGTGGCGACTGGTTTGAAAAAAGGAGAAAGCAAGCCGGACGAGGATGAGTTCGTTGATGTGCTGGAAGTAACACTGGAAGAAGCGCATGCCCTGCATCAAAGTGGAGAAATTCGTGATGCCAAGACAGTCGTAGCATTGTTTGCTTGGGAAAACAAAATGCTGCGTGAACGTGGCTAGTACCATGCTCACTTCGTATTTTTGCGACATGCATATTCACATCGGCGGTACGTGGACGGGTAAACCTGTGAAAATAACGGCTTCTCGCCAAATGACACTCACCAAAATTTTGGAGGAAGCTTCAGATAAAAAAGGGATGGATGTCATCGGGATTATTGATGCACATTCACCGGAGGTTCAGGATGAGCTGGTAGATCTGTTGGAAAAGGGATGTGCCAATGAACTGGTAGATGGAGGAATTTCCTACAAAGATACCTTGCTAATCTTGGGGTGCGAAGTAGAAATCAAGGAGCCGGGGCGTGGTGCAGCTCATTTTCTCGTTTATCTGCCGAAGCTGCAAGAAATGAAGCAATTTACTGCGTGGCTGTCAGAACGCTGCAAAAATGTGCAATTAAGTTCTCAGCGTATCTACACATCCCTTAGGGAAATGCAAGCCTGTGTCGATCAATTACAGGGCCTCTTGATCCCCGCACATATTTTTACGCCGCATAAAGGGTTGTATGGGAGCTGTACGGATTCGATGGCGGAAGTGCTCGATCATTCGCTCATCTATGCGGTTGAGCTGGGATTGAGTGCGAATACCATGATGGCGGACCGCATATCCGAGTTGCATGACAAAACCTTTCTTACCAACTCAGATGCCCATTCTCTGGCGAAGATAGGCCGGGAATATCAAGCGATGTATATGCTAGAGCGCTCCTTCGCAGAGTGGGCGAAAGCAATTAAGCGTATCGGTGGCAGAGGAGTTCATATGAACTACGGTCTGCACCCTGAGCTTGGCAAGTATCATCAGACGGCGTGCCAAGGATGCCAGTCTTTACTCGCCGCGGATGCCTCAGGCAAATGTCCGGAATGTGGCTTCCAACGAATTGTGCGAGGGGTTGCAGCGCGCATTGATCAGCTGGCGGATGTAGAGGCCGGCCAGCATCCGGCGTTCCGTCCTCCTTATATCGAGCAAATCCCGTTGGAATTCATTCCGGGAATCGGTCCGAAATTGTTGGACAAGCTGTATCGGTCGTTTGGTACACAGATGAACGTATTGCATCGTGTGAATGAAGAAGAGCTCACCCATGTTGTCGGAGAGAAAATCGCTTCGCTTATCGTGCGAGCACGAGAGGGAAAGCTATCCGTCCAAAAAGGGGGCGCCGGTACCTACGGGAAGATCGTCCCGATGTAGGTTGTCATAGGGGAGAACTCGTCCGCATAAGCTGTACAGTAATCAGCCAAGCGGGAGGCGACGAAGCGTGCATTCACGAGTCGGACAAACTATCCAATCCTATGCGAGAGAACATCAGTCACTCTACTGGTTCACGATCGTCCTGTTTACGATGGGCATTATTTTCGGAGCCGTCCTCGTCAATTCACTGCCATTGTCACAGAAGCAGGAGCTGTACGGTTTTCTGCAATATTTTTTCAACAGTCTTGGCAGTGATGGAATCCCTGAGACCAGTGCTCATTTTCAGCAGGCGTTTGGTCATTATGCCAAAACCATAGCGATCATGTGGGTGCTAGGATTATCCATTATTGGGTTGCCTATGATTTTGTTGATGCTCTTTTTAAAAGGAGTCGTGGTTGGTTTCACCGTCGGTTTTTTGGTGAGTCAACTCCAATGGCAAGGCGTAACATTTGCCATGGTGGGTGTTCTTCCGCAAAATTTATTAGTCGTCCCTGCCCTTTTTATTGTGGGTGTCAGCGGAATTTCGTTTTCTCTTCGACTCATACGAACGAGAGTGCTAAGCAAAAGGGATGTCATCATGCCGCATTTTATGGGCTATACCGTTCTTGTTCTTAGCATGCTGGCGATTTTGACGATTGCAGCCTTGTTTGAAACCTTCATTTCCCCTAGGCTGATGCAGCTTGTACTTAATTAAGAATAATTCTCAGGTAAGAACTTATGCATTTGACTTATTCAATGCCCCTCTACTATAATAGGAACAGGTTTCATGCGAGCGGGGAGGGGCATTAATGTTGGAAGAAAAATTAGAGAAAATTAAGCAGCAGTTGCATTCACAGAACTACAAGCTGACGCCACAGCGTGAAGCCACTGTTCGCGTGTTGTTGGAGAATGAAGAAGATCACTTGAGTGCGGAAGATGTTTACTTGTTGGTGAAGGATAAAGCACCGGAAATCGGGCTTGCTACCGTATACAGGACATTAGAGCTGTTGAGCGAACTAAAGATCCTTCATAAAATGAATTTTGGCGATGGCGTAGCTCGTTACGATCTTCGAGATGATAATGCTGCCTATCACCATCATCACCTCATTTGCCTCAATTGTGGTACGGTGGATGAAATTTTTGAAGATCTGCTTGTCACAGCAGAAGAGAAAGTCAAGAATGTTTACAACTTTTATATTACCGACCACCGATTGACCTTCTACGGGATCTGCAATCGTTGTGTAGATAAAGTGAACGTGGAGGACTTCAAATAAAGTCGACTTCTCTGGGAACGGAGAAGTTTTTCTTTTTTCCTTGGGAGCTTTTGTAATGGCAGACCTATTCCTGTGGAATCCTAAGAGAGGATCGATCCGAATGGAGCAAGGGACAAGTGCATATAAATGAAAGAAAGTCTGTAAGGAGGCTCACGGATGAAGGTCTCTTATCGCCGCTTGATGGAGGGTCTTCGTTTTTTGCTTCTTTTCATTACCTGCACTTTGCTCTCCTACGGCATCATTACCTTGCTGGCGGACAAATTTCTTCCGGCAAACCCTTATCATGAACCACATGGGAATGCGGTGAAGGTAGTTAAAGTCATCAATACCTCTCAGGCACAGGATTTTGACGGATATGTCGCACGACTACAGCTCTTTTTTTTAACAGGAGAGTAATGCAAGTTTGAGTTTTTTATCTGGAGAAGCAGGAGTTTCTTTTTCTTTGTGGAAAGCAATACAAGATACTTATCAGCTGAAGGGGACAGCTTCATGGACAGTCTGATTGATCAGTTTATTCATTTCCTGACTGTGGAGAAAGGGTTATCGAGAAATACCCTGGAATCCTATCAACGGGATATGGTGGCCTTTACCTCGTACTTACAGGAGCAAGGTGTTGCTCGAATAGAGGATTCTACTCGGACGCACATCATTGGTTACTTGCTTGTTTTACGGGAAAAAGGACGTGCTACAGCAACGCTTTCTCGCAATATGGCATCGATACGAGCGTTTTATCAGTTTCTCATTCGGGATAAATACATAGACAAAGATCCATCCATTCATCTAGAAACACCGAAGATCGAGAAACGCTTGCCGAAGGTGCTCTCTGTTGAGGAAGTGGAACGTCTTTTGGAAAGTCCTCCTGTCAATCATCCTGCCGGGCTGCGGGACAAGGCGATGCTTGAGCTTCTATATGCGACAGGCATTCGTGTCTCGGAGTTAGTCAATCTGGATTGTGCTGATGTGAATCTGGATATGGGTTTTGTCAAATGCTTGGGAAAAGGATCAAAAGAGCGAATCATTCCGTTAGGCTCTGTTGCCATTCAAATGGTACGCCACTATTTGCAGGCAGGGCGCCCCAAGCTGGTAAAAGGAACTGGCGATAATGCATTATTTCTGAATCACTTGGGCAAACAAATTACACGGCAAGGTTTTTGGAAAATTATTAAACGATATGCCCAAAAATCAAACATCCGTGCAGAGATTACTCCCCATACACTACGCCACTCTTTTGCCACTCACTTACTGGAAAATGGAGCCGATTTGCGCTCTGTTCAAGAGATGCTTGGGCATGCTGATATTTCAACCACCCAGATTTACACACATGTGACCAGAACGCGGATTAAGGACATCTATGCCAAGACGCATCCGCGAGCATGAGTATGAAAAAACGATCGACTCCGCCTGATTTTCGGGCGGAGAAAAATTTTCTGAATCAGGTCAGACGTCTGACGACTTGATTATAGAATTCGAATGACTGGTAAACAGGAGGCGTTAAGATGCAGTATTCACGAGTTTTTTTGATCGTCATGGACAGCGTAGGGATTGGCGAACAACCTGATGCGCCTAAGTTCAATGATACAGGAGCGAACACCTTAGGTCATATTGCGGAACGAGTTGCTGGATTTTCATTGCCCAACTTGCAAAAATTAGGTTTGGGAAATATAGCACCTCTCCAAAACGTTGAGCCAGTAGCAACTCCTATGGCCCATTATGGGAAAATGCAGGAAATCTCCATGGGGAAAGATACGACGACTGGTCATTGGGAAATCATGGGTCTGCATGTGTCTACTCCGTTTAACACGTATCCAGACGGATTTCCACAAGAGCTGATCTCAGAATTTGAGCAACGTATTGGCCGCAAGGTGCTTGGGAACAAGGTCGCTTCTGGGACGGACATTCTCGACGAGCTTGGCGAAGAGCATATGAATACGGGTGCAGTCATTGTCTATACATCTGCGGACAGTGTATTCCAAGTGGCAGCACACGAAGAGGTTGTTCCGCTTGAAGAACTGTACCATATTTGCGAGGTAGCTCGTGAGTTGACGCTTCGTGATGAGTTCGCTGTTACTCGTGTCATTGCGCGTCCATTTGTTGGACAGCCAGGTAATTTTAGCCGTACAGCAAATCGTCACGATTATTCCGTGAAGCCATTTGCTCCGACAGTCATGAATCGTCTGCAAAATGCTGACCTTGCTTCTATTGCCATTGGCAAAATCAGCGACATTTACGCAGAAGAGGGCGTTACCCAATCTATCCGAACCAAAGATAACATGGACGGTGTAGATCAAATTCTGGGCACGATGAAACAATCGTTTACGGGTCTTTCGTTTGTCAACCTGGTGGACTTCGATGCGAAGTTCGGTCATCGCCGCGATCCAGAAGGGTATGGTCAGGCTTTGATGGAGTTCGACGCTCGCATTCCAGAGCTTTTGGAAGCGCTACAAGAAAATGATTTGCTGGTAATCACGGCAGACCATGGAAACGATCCTGTACACCATGGCAGTGACCATACGAGAGAATACGTTCCGTTGCTTGTCTATCACAAGGGTATTCAAGCTGGAGAACATTTGGGCATCCGTGAAACATTTGCAGACTTGGGTGCGACTATCGCAGACAATTTTGGGGTAACTGCTCCAGTGATTGGGAAAAGCTTCCTCAATCATTTATAAAGGTTAAGTAAAAATAAACATTTATATAATAGAAGAAACACAAAAAAAGGAGAGAGTTGAAATGGCAAATTTCCATGACGCAGTAGCATATATCGAACCGAAACTAACAGAAAAACCAACCATTGGTCTCGTACTGGGATCAGGGCTGGGTGTTTTGGCGGATGAGATCGAAAATCCGGTGATCATTCCTTATCATGAAATTCCTGGCTTTACTGTGTCCACCGTTGTCGGCCACAAAGGACAACTCGTGATTGGCAAGCTGCAAGGCAAGCAAGTCGTTGCGATGCAAGGTCGTTTCCACTTTTATGAGGGACACGGTCTGGATGCTGTTGTTTTCCCAATCCGTGTCATGAAGCTGCTCGGCGTAGAAACCATTATTGTGACCAATGCGGCTGGCGGAATTAACGAAGGCTACAATGCAGGCGACCTCATGCTGATTTCCGATCACATCAACATGACGTTCCGCAATCCATTGATCGGTGCAAACGATGAACAATTGGGAGCGCGTTTCCCAGATATGTCTGAGGCTTATTCCAAACAGCTACGCAAGCTGGCTCATGAAGTTGCGTCCGAGCAAGGAATCCAGCTCCGTGAAGGTGTATACGCAGGTCTGCTAGGTCCTACCTATGAAACTCCAGCTGAAATCCGTATGCTTCGCCTGTTGGGTGGGGATGCTGTAGGGATGTCCACTGTACCAGAAGTAATCGTGGCACGACACATGGGTGTTAAGGTGCTTGGTATTTCGTGCATTAGCAACATGGCAGCAGGTATTTTGGAACAGCCTCTGTCCCATGATGAAGTAATGGAAACAACAGAAAAGGTAAAATCTCAATTCCTGGCTCTGGTAAACGGTATCGTAGCCAAGATGTAAGTAACGGATTCGGAGGGATTAACAATGCGTATGGTCGATATGATCGCCAAAAAACGTGATGGCGGAGAACTGACAACAGAAGAGATTCAATTTCTGGTGACAGGCTATACAGATGGAAGTATTCCTGACTACCAAATGTCCGCATGGGCAATGGCAGTCTTTTTCCGTGGCATGACTGCGAGAGAGACAGGAGATCTAACCTTGGCAATGGCAGGGTCAGGCGAACAGCTTGACCTGTCTTCCCTGCAAGGAATTAAGGTAGACAAGCACAGTACAGGCGGAGTAGGGGACAAGACTACTCTTGTTGTTGCGCCATTGGTAGCGGCAGCAGGTATTCCTGTGGCAAAAATGTCTGGAAGAGGCCTTGGATACTCAGGAGGCACCATCGACAAGCTGGAGTCCTTCTCGGGATTCGAAGTAGAACGCACACGCGAGCAATTTTTGCAGCAGGTGCGTGATATTGGCGTGTCCGTAATTGGGCAGTCTGGCAACCTGACACCTGCAGACAAGAAGCTGTATGCTCTGCGTGATGTGACAGCTACTGTAGAGGCTGTGCCGTTGATTGCAAGCTCCATCATGTCCAAGAAGATTGCCGCTGGGGCAGATGCCATCCTGCTTGACGTAAAAGTAGGGAAGGGCGCTTTTATGAAAAGCATTGAAGAGGCAGAAACATTGGCAAATGCGATGGTTGCAATCGGCAGCCAAGTAGGACGTAAAACGGTGGCGGTTATCAGCGATATGAACCAGCCGCTTGGCTTTGCTGTGGGCAATGCACTGGAAGTGAAAGAAGCGGTGGAGACACTTGCAGGTAAGGGTCCTCGCGATTTGAACGAGCTGGTATTGGCTATTGGCTCCCGCATGCTTGTTATGGGTGGGCTTGTTACTGATGTGGAAGAAGGTCGTAAGAAGCTAGAAGATCTGATGGCTTCCGGAAAAGCAGTGGATAAACTGGCGGAAATGGTAGAGGCTCAAGGCGGCAATAAGCAGGACGTCTATGATTTGGCTCGTCTGCCGCAAGCAAAGATCATTCATACCGTTACAGCTGAACAGGACGGCTTTGTAAGCGCGATTGATGCGGAAGCGATCGGTCATGCTTCTGTTGTCTTGGGTGCTGGCAGATTGACAAAAGAAATGCCAATTGACTTGGCAGTAGGCCTTGTTCTGCACAAAAAACGCGGGGATCAGGTGAAGGCTGGAGAAGTTTTGGTCACGATCCATGCCAACGAAGACCATCTTCTGCAAAATGCGTTGAAAGAAATGGAAGGTGCCTTCCGAATTTCGACGGCAATCGACGGAGAACAACCGTTGATTTATAAAATTATCGAAGTATAGAACGTCAGGTTATTAGTTGATCAATCAAATAAAACAAGGCGTGCACAGCACATGCGCACGCCTTGTTTTATGAGTAAAAATACAGTTTCTCGAAAAAATATTGTTGATTAAATCTAGTTTTTCATATTCAATAGTAAGATATAAGTCATTTTTTATTATATAAAAAATATTTTACTGTTCGGATTGACTTTATAAAGTTTTATAATTCTACTTGTCAAATTTCGTTGACACCGCTATCATTTCCGATTACTTTTATTGTATTAGACTGTTTGTAAAAGATTATTGCGAAATTCGTAAAAAAATGATGGAGGTTCCCAGAAAATCGTATTTATGAAAAAGCTGGACCATGTCGACAGACAGATTCTGCAAATCCTCCATGAAGATGGGCGTATCCCATATACAGAAATCGCCCATCAATTAGGCGTGAGCGAAGGAACAATTCGATCGCGCATCACTCGTCTTTTGCAAGACGGAGTCTTCCAATTCGTAATTCAACCCGATCCAGAGAAATTAGGATTACATGTGCAGGTTATCATCGGGTTAACAACAAAGCTAGGTTTGCAGAAAGAAGTGGCAGAAAAATTAAGCAAATTTTCTGCAGTACGTTTTGTAGGCGCTTATAGCGGTAAGCACGACTTGATTATCCAAGCGTGTTTCCATAGTAATGATGAGCTGATCACCTTTGTTAATGAACGACTCTCTCAAATTGAAGGAATTGCGGCTGCGGACGTTTCACTGGAACTGAAGCAGTACAAAGACACCTTCTCTTTCGTTCAAGACGACGAGGTGACCCTGCAATGAAAGGGGTTGATGCCTTCCAGCCGAAGTCAAGCAGCTTCGCGTAGTTTTCATTTTTTTTCGTCCTTTATTTTCAGAAAAAAGACAAAAAAGAAAAACGTACTGGGGGTTATTGCGTTGAAAAAGAATGTGTTTGCACTTGTGAGCTCGATTGCTGTATTAGGAACCGCCCTGGCAGGGTGCGGAGGAGGTCAACCAACTGCCGCTCCACCGACAGGAGAAACACCTGCAACAACAGCACCTTCACAGCCTGCAACTCCAGCTGCTGAGAAGAAGCCACAAGTTTTAAAAATGAACCTGCACTCCGAGCCACCTACAACTGATCCAGGCCTCGCAGAGGACACGACTTCAGGCGCTATTATCTTGGCAACCTTTGATGGATTGACCCGCATTGGTACCGACGATAAGCCGCATGAAGCTGCTGCTGAGAGCTATACCGTCTCTGATGATAAGCTAACTTACACATTTAAAATCAGAGAAGGGAAATGGAGCAATGGTGATCCTGTAACAGCACATGACTTTGAATATGCTTGGAAGCGTGCTCTCGATCCAAAAACAGCTTCCAACTACGCATATCAGCTGTACTACGTGAAGAATGGTGAAAAAGCAAACAAGGGCGAAGCAAAGCTTGATGAAGTAGGCGTGAAGGCACTAGACGAAAAGACGCTGGAAGTTAAGCTCGAGAATCCGACTCCATACTTCCTGGAATTGCTCGCATTCCGTACTTACTTCCCAGTTAACAAAAAAGTAATTGATGCAAATCCGAAGTGGGCAGGCGAAGCAAGTTCGCACGTCGGTAACGGACCTTTCAAAATAGAATCTTGGGAGCACAAGAGCAAGATGGTGCTCGTGAAGAACGAAAATTACTGGGATAAAGACAATGTAAAGCTCGACAAAATCGAATTCTCCATGGTAGAAGACGAAAATACAGAGCTCTCCATGTTCGAAAATGGCGAAATCGACTGGGCTGGCGCACCTATGAGTGCTTTGCCAACAGATGCGATTCCAGCATTGAAAGAGCAAGGCAAGATTCAAACGAATCCAATTGCTGGTACGTACTGGTACAAGTTCAATACCGAAAAGCCGCCATTTAATAACATTAAAGTGAGAAAAGCATTTGCTTACTCGATTGATCGCCAAGGCTTGATCGACAACATTCTCCAAACGGGTCAAATCCCGGCAACAGGCGCTGTTCCTCCATCCATGGTGCTGAATCCAAATGGCTATTTCAAAGACAAAGATCTTGAAAATGCGAAAAAGCTTTTGGAAGAGGGGCTGAAAGAGGTTGGTTTGAGCAAGTTGCCACCGATTACCTTGTCCTACAATACATCTGAGGCTCACAAGAAGATTGCTGAGGCCATCCAAGACCAATGGAAGAAAAATCTCGGCGTAGATGTGAAACTCGAGAACAAAGAATGGAAGGTATACCTCGAAGATATGCATGAGGGTAACTTCCAGATTGGACGGATGGGCTGGCTGGGTGACTTCAATGACCCAATCAACTTCCTGGAGCTCTACAAGGATAAAATGGGTGGAAACAACGATACACGTTGGGAAAATGCAAAATATAAAGAGTTGTTGAACCAATCCGCTCAGGAGCCAGACCTCGAGAAACGTAAGAAAATTTTGGCAGATGCAGAACAAATCCTGATGGATGAAATGCCAATCATGCCAATTTACTTCTATACGCAATCTTGGGTACAGAAGCCAGAAGTGAAAGGCGTTCACCAAACTGGCCTGGGTGACGTGGATTGGAAAGGCGCATACATCGAGTAATTTCATAACGAAGGAAACGGGATTTGCGGCAGAGGGTATATGGTTGTTGCATATACTCTCTGCCATGCAAGCCCTTCCCATAAATACCAGCTGGCATGATTGCCAGCAAAGAGAAAATAGAGAGAGAAGCTTTTCTGCAAGAGATCTAAGGGTTATTTACACAGCCGATTTTTACACTGTGTCGGCAGCGTTCCGCAGTGTAAACATGGGACGTGAAAGCAATCAAAAATCTACCAAGGGGGTAAGTTAGTTGATCCGTTATCTCGGTAAGCGCATCATTTTTATGCTCATCTCGCTCTTCTTAATTGTAACGGCCACCTTCTTCATCATGAAAGCAGTACCAGGTGGTCCATTTACATCCGAGAAGCAGGTCCCGCCGGAAATTAAGGCAGCACTAGAGGCAAAGTACAAGCTGAACCTGCCGCTGCACGAACAATACTTTGAATATTTAAAAGGTGTTGTAACGTGGGAACTCGGTCCGTCGTTTACGGAGAAATCTTCAACTGTTAATGACATGATTAATCGTGGTTTCCCAGTTTCTGCTCACTTGGGAGCACAAGCTTTATTGCTCGCTATTTTTGGTGGGATTACGCTAGGGGTTATCGCAGCGCTAAACCATAATAGATGGCAAGACTATTCCGCGATGGTCATCGCCGTTTTGGGATTATCGGTACCAAGCTTTATTTTGGCGTCCTTTTACCAATACATTTTCGCTATTAATTTGGGCTGGTTTCCAATCGCGAAATGGGAAGGATTCGAATACACCATCCTTCCATCATTGGCACTCGCCGCATCACCGATGGCATTTATCGCGCGTTTGACGCGTTCCAATATGATTGAAGTTATGGGGCAAGATTACATCAAGACAGCAAAAGCAAAAGGGTTGCATACTTTTACCATTACAGTAAAACACGCTATCCGTAATGCGCTCTTGCCAGTTGTTACTTACCTGGGTCCACTGATTGCCGGTATTTTGACAGGTGCATTCGTAATTGAACGTATTTTCGGTGTTCCTGGTCTTGGTCGCGAATTCGTATTGTCCATTACAAACCGCGACTATACGGTAATCATGGGTACGACCGTGTTCTACTCCATGATCCTGGTTGTGATGATTCTGATTGTTGACATCGCATACACCTTGGTAGATCCACGGATCAAACTTTCGGACGCAGGAAAGGAGTAATGACACGTGCAAAACTTGACTAAAGAACATTTCGAGCCAATTTCCGTTGACCTTCGTCAAGCGGAAGCAATCAAGCGCCCTAGTCTCTCTTTCTGGTCTGACGTTTGGCGTCGTTTGAAAATGAATAAAGTCGCAATGATTTCTATGATCTTCATTGCTGTGTTGATCGTATGTGCCATTGTGGTTCCATGGCTAACTCCACAAGATTATTTTACGACGGATCTGGCTGGCAAGAACAAAAAGCCGTCTGCTGAACACTGGTTTGGAACAGATGACCTAGGTCGTGACGTATTTGAGCGTATTTGGTACGGAGCGCGTATCTCACTGCAAGTAGGTCTTGCCGCAGCGTTTATTGACCTGATCATTGGTGTGATCTGGGGCGGTATCGCAGGTTTTTATGGCGGTAGAGTAGATGAAATGATGATGCGTTTCGCAGATATCTTGTTTGCGATTCCTTACCTGCTGGTTGTTATTTTGTTGATGGTTGTTTTAGAGCCTGGTGTTGGAACGATTATTCTTGCCTTGACGATAACGGGATGGATCGGTATGGCCCGGATTGTGCGTGGTCAGATCCTTCAATTGAAAAACCAAGAGTTTGTACTGGCAGCGCGCTCCCTTGGTGCTGACGCTAACCGCCTGATCTTCAAACACTTGATTCCTAATGCTTTGGGTCCAATCATCGTAACGTTGAGCTTGACTGTACCTTCCGCGATTTTCGCAGAATCCTTCTTGTCCTTTATCGGGTTAGGGGTTTCGGCACCGATTGCATCGTGGGGAACGATGTCCAATGAGGGCTTGCCGGCCATGAAGTACTATCCATGGCGTTTGACATTCCCGGCAATCTTTATTTCCCTGACCATCTTGGCATTTAACTTGTTCGGTGACGGTCTGCGCGATGCAGTAGACCCACGCCTGCGTAAATAGGAGGGATAGTCGTTATGGAACGCATTCTTGATGTAAAAGACCTGCATGTATCCTTCCATACGTATGCAGGTGAAGTAAAAGCAGTCCGCGGTGTGAATTTTCACGTCAACCGCGGAGAGGCTGTAGCGATTGTAGGGGAGTCCGGTTGCGGTAAATCCGTAACCGCTCAAACCCTCATGAAGCTGATTCCTATGCCTCCAGGTGAAATTAAACAAGGTCAAATTCTCTTCAATGGCGAGGATATCGTCAAGAAGTCGAAAAAACAAATGGAATCGATCCGCGGTAAAGATATCGGGATGATCTTCCAAGATCCGATGACTTCCTTGAACCCAACAATGACCATCGGTAGCCAAATTACTGAGGGCTTGATCAAACACCAAAACATGTCGAAATCTGCAGCACGTGATCGTGCCATTGAGCTGTTGACCATTGTTGGTATTCCGCAACCTGAGAAACGTGTGGAGCAATATCCACACGAGTTCTCTGGGGGTATGCGTCAACGTGCGATGATCGCGATCGCCCTCGCCTGTTCGCCGAAGCTGTTGATCGCGGATGAACCGACGACAGCTTTGGACGTAACGATTCAGGCGCAAATTTTGGACCTGATGAAAGATTTGCAAAAGAAAACAGGCACTTCCATTATCTTGATCACGCATGACCTTGGTGTTGTTGCTGAGATGTGTGACCGCGTAATTGTTATGTACGCAGGAAAAGTGATCGAGACAGGAACAGTTGACGATATTTTCTACAATCCGCAACACCCTTACACCAAAGGCTTGCTTCGCTCGGTACCACGTCTTGACTTGAACCGTGACGAGCCACTGACACCGATTTTTGGTACGCCGCCAGACCTTCTTCGTCCACCAGTTGGCTGTGGATTCACCGCGCGTTGCGAATCTGCGATGCGTGTGTGCCAAGAGATCGATCCTGAGCTGAACGACATCAGTACGACTCAGCGAGCAGCTTGTTGGCTTCAGCATCCGCTTGCTCAGAACCGTGCGTAGAAGGAGGGATATCAGTGGATAAACGTGAAAATTTGATTGAAGTACGTAATCTGAAAAAGTTCTTTTCAATTGGCGATAATACTCTGAAAGCTGTGAATGATATCTCGTTTGAGATCAAACGTGGAGAAACATTGGGCGTAGTAGGAGAGTCAGGCTGTGGAAAGTCCACTGCCGGTCGTACCATCTTGAGACTGTATGATGCGACTGAAGGGGACGTCCTGTTTGAAGGCAAGAGCATCATGAATTTGAACCAGCAGGAAATGAAGGCGATGCGCCGCAACATGCAAATGATTTTCCAAGACCCTTACGCATCCTTGAATCCGCGTATGACAGTCGGGGATATTATTGGCGAGGCGCTAGATATTCATGGACTGGCGACTGGTCAGAAGCGCAAAGAGCGCATCCAGGAGCTCCTTTCCTTGGTGAGCTTGAATCCTGAGCATATGAACCGCTTCCCACACGAGTTTTCAGGTGGTCAGCGCCAACGTATCGGAATTGCCCGTGCATTGGCAGTAGAGCCAAAATTCATCGTGTGTGACGAGCCGATCTCTGCTTTGGACGTATCCGTACAAGCACAGGTTGTAAACTTGCTGGAACAGCTGCAAGAAAAAATGGGCTTGACCTACATGTTCATTGCCCATGACTTGTCCATGGTAAAATACATTTCCGACCGTGTAGCGGTTATGTACCTGGGTAAAATGGTTGAGCTGGCAGAAAGTGATGCTTTGTATGAAAAGCCGCTCCATCCGTATACGCAAGCGCTGTTGTCTGCGATTCCGATTCCAGACCCAGAAATTGAGCGTAACCGTGAGCGCATTGTATTGCAAGGCGATGTACCTAGCCCAATGAACCCACCGAGCGGTTGCCATTTCCGTACCCGTTGCCCGAAAGCAATGCCGGAATGCGCTGCATCCGTACCTGTGTGGAAAGAAGTAGAGCCAGGACATTTCGCAGCCTGTCATTTGTATAACTAAATCAATTACAAATAGCGAGTTCCGAGGCTACTCGTGCAGCCCGGAACTCGTTTCCCTTCATAAGGGAGGTTTTACCTCTGAAAAAAATGGGTATTGTACCCAGAGGCAGTTTTTTCAGGGGTATTTTTTCGGAGTTCTTGCACTGGAAAATTGTAGCAGTGATAAAGGGGGCAAGTAGCATGAGTAAATTTTTGTCGCCACGATGGAAAAAGAAGGAGGGAATATCGAATCTCATAAAAAAAGTAAACCTGACTAGCCAAGTAGCAACGGAAAAGCTTAAAGGCTCTCTTGCTACAAAGATGATTGTGTTTGGTCTAATTCTTGTACTTATTATTATCGGTTCTTTGCAATACATAGCCCTTTCCTTCTCGAAATCAACATTGTTTAGCATTACCTCTAATCAGGCAAAAATGCTGGCTGACCAGCATGCGAATAGCATGGAAGATGACATAAAAGCGATTGTGAACTCCACCAAATCGGCGGCAACCAAACGTGTGATGATGACAGAGTTGCAGCCACTAATCATGGAACAGTTTACTTTATTGCGCCAGGCGCATAAAGAAGTATCCAGAATCTATTTGATCGACACGGCTACCGGGAAATCCCTGTACTCCTTGACCGGGACAAATGAGATTGACTTCAAGCAAAAGCAATACTTCCAAAGAGCGCTTACGACGAAATCCTTGGTCGTTTCTGATGAAGAAATCGTTGAAGGCAGCAACAAGAGTTTTCTTTATATTGCGACACCCATAGGGGAAAAGGCGGATGATACGAGCCGGTTGTTCGTTGTTGGCTTTACAATTGACCAAATGATTCAAAAGATTCCTGAGATCTCTTTCATGGAGAATGGCTACGCATTTGTTGTTCGACAAGATGGTCTGGTTGTGGCCCATCAAAATCCAACTAACAACAACAAGCTCGTGCTGGCAGGTGACAAGGATTATGAAGAGATGCTTGCCCTGATGCAGCATGAGACAAGCAACAGCTTATTGTACTCGGATCATGGAATTGATTCATTTGCAGCTTTTGCACCGATCCCATTGTTGAAATGGAATGTCGTTTTGTCCACGGGAACTGACGAGGTGTATGGTGAAGTTGACGGAATGTGGCTGTACTTCGTACTCTTCAGCTTGCCGATCATCGGACTCTCGGTTTGGGCGATCTGGTGGTTTGCGAACCGGATTCGAATGTCTCTGTTCGCGATAGCGCGGGATATGGATCAAATCGGCGCCGGACATTTTAATATCAACGTAAAAGTAAACGGCAATGACGAGCTGGCTATGGTTGGCCGCAAAATGAATGACATGGCGGCTGAACTCCGCAAGCTGATTGCCCTTGTACAGGGACAAGCTACACAACTGAACGTAGCGACAGATGAGCTGACTCTATTTGCGCAAGAAAATAAAGGAGCCATTAACGTCATTACGGATAATATTTCAACGATTGCCCAACGCGTCTCTACGCAGACGAATGAAGTGCAAGCAACAGCCAATACCGTCTCGGAAATATCGGAAGGCGTTGAACAGGTGGCTG
>NZ_AKIX01000033.1:0-41467 GCF_000282075.1 Brevibacillus sp. BC25 | reverse complement strand
TGGCTAGCCAGTACCTGTAGCAATCCGCCGCCTTCTTCTACACTCAAGTCTCCAGCTGCCAAAAGCTTTTCCAAAACATAGGCGTATAGTGCCTGCTGGAAGGTAAAGGTCCGTAAGCTACCGAGAAAAACGTTAAACACTTCTAAAGAAGTAGTCGAAACAATGTTTCGTGCCAATAATTCATCTGCGGTCAACGAAGTTCCACTCATACTTGGTGAAAACATGTCCGCCAATTCATCCAGCGATAAGTCGTCTTTCATGTTCAGAATCTTGTCGATTCGAGCCAAAATCTGTTCACGTGGGAAAAAGGTTTCTTGCCCTGTAAAAGTCGCTCGGCGAATGAACCACTCCTCTGGAATCAAGTTCTTTCGTTTCCAACGGTACAATTGTCCGTACGAAATGCCAGTAAGCTCCAGCAGGTCCTTCTTCGAGATATGATTTGTGTCCAAGTGAAGCACCTCCAAAAACAATGTAACATAACACTGTTACGTTATTCAACTACAGACTGTTTGACACCCGGGGTACTGTCACAAAATCCCTTTAGCTGGATCAAATAAGTGATTTAATTGAAGAAAGGAAGCATGACATATGAAAAAACAAACACTAGCCGTGACAAGTATGATTGCCTTGCTGTTATCCGTTGCATCTCCATTTACAAACACACAAGCGCCAGCATATGCAGCTGGTCAGGCACCAGCAGTAGAGCCAGAAATCAAAACCCTTGCTCAGTTAAACAACAATGTCGTAGAAGCGGCGAAACAAGCGATGCAAAAACAAGCTGGCGGCGTGCCGATCGAACTGGACGAGATTATGGGAGAAACGGCAGATTGCTGGGTGATTACGGCCAAAAACAACAGAGGTGAGGTGCTCGTTACCAAGCAGGAGGGCAAGGTTGTATCCGTATCCGTGAAATTAAAATGGAGCGAAGTGGCTGCTGATTTGCAAAATACAGTTACGAGCACGTTAAAAGGTATGGATAATCAGCATGCCTTTACGATTGATTGGGTAGAACGGATCAGGGAAAAAGAAAACATTTGGTTGTTCAAAGGGCAACATGCATCGGTCAGCATTGACGCTGCCACCGGGAAGGTCAACGCTGCGACATTGAATTATACAAACAAGCAAATGAACCCCAAAGTGGTCGATACAGCGCAAAAGGCGCTGAAGTCTCTTTCCAACGGTAAAGCATCGGCACTGCTCCCTGACGTAACAATGGTGAAAGAATTGCAAGAACGCTTGGATCAAGTATGGATTTTCATGGATACCGAACGAAAATACAGAATCGTCATAGGGGCGAAAACAGGGAAAGTAGTGGCAGCGACCATGATCAGTGGGTTCAGAGATGGGAACTATACCGCGGACGAAGATATTCCCAAGGTGTTTGCCAAGCCATTCTTTACAAAAGAAACGGCGATTGCTGCTGCCAACCCGATGATGAAAAAAGTTTTCAACCTCGATTTGACCGGATACAATGTTTCGTCCAAATATAACGTATATACGTTTACGAAAAAGGGGAAACCGACTGTTACGGCATCGATCAATCATAAAGGAGTCTTCTATGATTTCGCCGTTACGCCGGAAAATGGCTTGATTAACTAGGGAAACTGGACGTTGGCCGGACACAATCTCCCTTTACCAAAATACACAAGCTGAAACCACCTATTAAAGGTGGTTTCAGCTTGTTGTCCATTCTTATTTAAACTCCGCTTGCATCAAGCGTTTCATATCCGTTGGTATCGGTGCCTCGACTATAATCTCTTTTTCGAGAAGCGGATGCAAAAAAGACAACTTCGAAGCATGCAGAGCCTGTCGGCGTAACAACCCTCTCGCTCCCCCGTACATCGTATCGCCAGCAAGCGGGTGTCCAAGGTGGGCAAAGTGAACGCGAATCTGATGGGTACGACCCGTTTCCAGCCAGACGCGCGCGAGCGTCATTCCCTCAGAGGTCTGTTGTACCTCGTAATGCGTGATGGCAGGATCGCCACTCTCCACGACACGGCGCTTCGTAGGATGACGCGCATCTCGGCCAATTGGCGCATCAATCGTTCCAACTCCCTCTGACAGCACCCCACTGGCAACCGCAAGATACTCGCGATGAATGCCCCCTTCGCGCAGCAGCCTGTCAGCCAATTGATGGCCATAGCTACTCTTGGCTACGAGTATAGCTCCTGATGTATCTTTATCCAGCCGATGTACAGGATGTACACTCGTCTGCTCACCACGTGCAGCAAGTGCATGTACCAATGTGTCGGTCTCCTGTTTAATCGGGTGCACCATCATGCCTGCCGGTTTGTTTGCAATCAAAAGATGATCGTCCTCGTACAAAATATCGATGGACGGCATTGGTGTGATCGGTCCCTCGGGCTTCGTATCATGCTGGGGCTGCCTAGGCGCTTGCTCTTGTCTCTCGATGACACGAACAGCTATTGTATCTCCTGCTTTTACTTGTCTTTGCAGGAAGGGCTGCTTGCGATTGAGCAAAATCCCCTTGCTTCTCGTCAGCCGCTGCATCATACGACCCGACACGTTGAGCTTTTGCCGGACGATTTGTTCCACGTTCATTCCCGTGTCTTGTTCACTGACGATGTATTCGATCCAATCTTTGCGGCTCACGTCTAATCCCTCTGTTCCATGCTTTTTTCTTATTGTAGCAAAAGGATGCCTGAGATGCTCGTCTGTCCTGCTCTAAAGACGGTTGTCCTCCAACTGTGGTGGTCGGGGAAGCCCTGCCACATGTCTTCCAGTCGCCTGTATCCTCTCTTCGTTCGGGCGGTCTCCTTCCAGACATGTGACAGTGCTTGCGTACAGCTTGTGATTACTTAGTGCTTTTACCAGCGTTTTCGTTGATATTCAGGGGAGTTTATATAGTGAAACAACAGCCCCGTAGGAAGAAGCGCATTTCCAGTCCAAGCGCCTCTGGGGCCCAACCCAGCTTCGGAATAAATGGCGGGGAATTTCAGCTTCACTTATGAAATCCTTCCTCGAAACTTCTACGTTTGAAGCGCTCCCGCCATTTATTCCGGGGCGAACAGTCATTCCCCTTGCGGGGCGTAGGCCGAAGCGTAGACTGGAAATGCGCTTCTTCCCTCACGACAGCTACGTAAAAAAACAAGCCACCACGCTAAGCATGATGGCCCTGTCATTTCGCTTTACCCTTTTAAGTTTTCCGGATTGAGTCCTTGCAGCTCTGGCAAAACGAACAAACCGTCTTTGCGAATCAGCACATCATCAAACCAGATTTCTCCGCCGCCGTACTCAGGACGCTGGATGTTTACCATATCCCAGTGGATTTGGCTGCGGTTGCCGTTATCTGCGTTGTCGTATGCGCGGCCTGGAGTGAAGTGGAAGCTGCCAGCAATTTTCTCATCGAACAAGATATCATTCATTGGATGCAGGATATACGGATGTACGCCAATGGCGAATTCCCCGATGTAGCGCGCTCCTTCGTCCGTATCAAAAATTTGGTTGAGTCTCTCGGTGTTGTTAGAAGTTGCTTCGGCGATTTTTCCGTCTACAAACTTCAGGCACACATTTTCGAATTTCGTACCCATGTAGCTTGTTGCTGCGTTGTACGTAATGGTTCCATTCACGGAGTTACGCACTGGGGCTGTAAAAATCTCGCCGTCTGGAATGTTGCGCAGGCCAGAGCAAATGATACTAGGGATATCCTTGATCGAGAATTGAAGATCTGTTCCAGGTCCAACAAGACGCACTTTGTCCGTGCGATCCATCAACTGCTGCAAAGGCAAAAAGGCTTCGTGCATCTTTTTATAGTCCACGGAACATACATCAAAATAAAAATCTTCAAAAGCGACTGTAGACATGTTGGCATTTTGTGCCAAAGCAGTTGTCGGGTAGTTGAGTAGTGTCCAACGTACATTGTTGGTCAAGTAGTCATTCAATTCTTGCATCACACTTTGGTGTGCACGACGACGCTCTACCGGAACATCGGCCATCTCACTGTCGTTGGACGGACCATTGATGACGATATATGTATCCAAATCTTTGTACATTGGCTCTTCCCATTTCATCAAATGAGTCGCACGCTCTGCAGTTGCACCGAGCATCAGCTCACGTTGGATTGACGGGTCAATGATCCGTACGAACGGATAAGCTCCCAGGTCATACGCCTGCCTAACCAATTCCTTCGCCAAATCGTGACCCTCGCCACGAACTTCAACCAGCAAACTTTCTTTTTCCTTCAGGCGTACAGAATGGCTCAGCAAATTTGTAGCCAGCTTGACAATGCGTTCATCCCGCATGCGATATCCCCCACATTCCTAACATGATTTGGTTATGTTAAAAAATATTTTACCGAATGAAAGCCCCTTTTTCAAATATCGATGTTCTTGGTACTATTCAAAAAAAACCAAAAAATTATCTTGCATAAATTCGACGATTTCGAGTATTCTAATCAACAAGAGTTTACCTATGTAAAAAATTTGAAAGACGGGAGTGCTGAGTTCATGGTGTTTTCTGTAGTTATCTTCGCTTAGGTGGGGCCTCTCTTAAGGGGCACTGCCTCTTACAACCCTTTCAAAAGCTAGTAGCTGCAGGATGCCTGAACCGCTTCCGTCTTTTTCTCGATATGAATTGCGGGCCATGTTCTCGGGTGAACAGTCGGTTTACTGTACCTAAAACCATAGGTAGGTAACCGTCTCTCTTTTGTACCCCGTTGAACTGGTAATTTCCCGCCACCCTTGTATCGTTTGATAAAGCGCAAGCGGAAGAGCAGTGTCTCTACCCCGTTTGTGCTTTTTTACGTGGAATTTTCCCAAGAAGCGAATCGAGGTCAAGGCACCTGCCGAAATGAATGGAGGAATTCTTGTCATGATTTGGCGTTCGTGGGATCTTAATTTGAAAGTACGTCTCTTTGGTGAATTGATTACGCACACCTTTTTTTGGATGTACTTTCCGTTTATGGCGATTTATTTTAGCGATACGTTCGGGAAGGATGTAGCGGGTCTTCTTTTGATGGTACCGCCGCTGCTCGGGATGCTGTCCAACCTGTTTGGTGGATATTTGGCTGACCGGGTAGGGCGCAAGTTTACCATGCTGCTCTCGCTCTGTACATCGACCGTGATGTTCGCGCTGTTTGCTTTCTCCCCGTCTCCTTGGGTCGACTATATTGCCTTCATCGGGATCGGGATCGCTGGGGCTCTCTACTGGCCTGCCAGCTCCGCCATGGTGGCTGATTTGACCACAGAAGAAGATCGAAGAATTGTCTTTGCTACCTTTTACACAGCGATGAATGTCGGGGTGGTTGCGGGTCCCGTATTGGGTTCTGTCTTTTTTGTTCATTATCGCCCGCAGCTATTGATGTTCTGTACCATCGTTGAGTTGCTTTTTGCGATCACCGTCTTTTTCCTGATCAAAGAAACGCTGCCTGAACACGTCCGTCAGGAGAAGGCAAAGGAGCGTTTTTCCCTGATTCAGCAATTTAAGAGTTATGCCATTATTTTTCGAGATAAAGCATTTGCCCTGTACATTGGCGCAGGGGTTTTGATCGCCATTGGATTCATGCAGTTGGATATTTACATGGCGTTGTATGTCAAAGAGCATGTTATGCAGCAACCATTATTTTCGTGGGGCAATTGGACTTATTCTGTCGGCGGAACCAGCGCATTCGGCTGGCTCATGGCCTTAAATGGTTTTTTGGTGGTTTTGTTTACACTGCCAGTCACACGCTGGTTTGAAAACTGGAGCGATCGCAACAGCCTCGTCATCTCCTCCATCTTATTCGGTCTCGGTCTGTTCTTGATGGCCTTTACAACGAATATTTGGCTCCTGTTCGGCTGTATGGCGATTTTGACATTCGGCGAGCTGATGCGCACACCAGTTGCCCAGAGCTTCATCAGTAAATACTCGCCGGAGGATGCACGCGGTCAGTACATGGGAGCCTCTTCGCTCCAGTTCTCGATTGGTCGCTTCATCGCTCCCCTGACAATCGGTCTATCCCAATGGCTCGCTCCTGTTGGCGTATTCGGTGTCATCCTGGGCTTAACCTTAGTCAGTGCGTATCTGTATATCATTTTGTTCCGGATGATTGGTGCCAACGAAGTTAGCAAGAGTAGCTAGAGTAGAGCATGTCCGTTCTACCAAATCCCCTCCTCTCATATAAATGGGTCATAGATAGCTTGACCAGGAGGGGATCGTCATGAACCAGCCGAATGCCTTTGCAGCATTTAGAGAACATCGAGGAGTCGTCTACCGAACTTCTACCTATCTTCAATGGGGACCGAATTCAGAGGGCCATCGTTCTCTTGGGAGCTGTCTCTTATTGAACCCTGGTAGTGCAAAGCTTTTTCGTGAAAGACCTGCATCCGGTCATAGCGTCATGGGTCAAACCACACTCGATCCCACCATGCGACAATTGATCCGGTTGGTGGAGGCGATCTACGGAAAACGGGCATTGGCAGGCAGATTTCATATTTACAACCTGTTTTCCGTCCAAAATGCTGCTGCCGTGAGTGCCATTTCTCATTTCGAGCAACTCATTCACGAGAAAGAGACAACGCTCGAGGCTCAGCTCGTATCTACGCAGGAACTGCAAAAGCATCCGTGGCTCCTGCTCGGTTGGGGGCTTTCACACCACCATTCCTGGCAGCATTTTTCTTCACTCAAGAAACTGTGGAAACAACGGATCGCAGCAGCAGGGGTACCGACTTTTGGCAAGCCCTGCCCCAAAGGAATCAATTACTACCATCCCAGTCCCCCTCTACATGCGACGAAAGAAATGATCGTGGAGGAACTGGTGGAGATCTATCGGAAAACGATTGAGCGAAAATCTGCCCATCCTATTTAGATAAAAAAAAGAGTCTGTCTCCCCACAAAGCGGGAAACAGACTCTTTTCCATTCACTACGGCATCTCGCTGCCCTCGAAAAATTCCGTTCTGTCAAAACGACCGCGCATCCATTTGTACGTATCATCATAGATGGCGCGTTTGACAGGGTCTGTGCTCTTGACAGACTCTAGCAATGTCTTGGAGCCGAAGTAGTAAGCGTGTACGTTGTCTTTATCCATCCCCAGCTTGTGGGTGGCAACTAACTGATTGTAGTAGGTCTGATAGAACTTCGGATCATTGTACATCTTCCAGTCGCCCTCGATCTCGATGTCCATGTCGTACTTGTTGACGACGTCCAGTACCCCTTGAATACGGTCAATTCCTACCGGCTTGTCGCTGTAATAGCTCGGCTGCAGGAATGCCTTATCGAAATAAAGAGATTTCCACTCGGACACTCCCGGTGCACCGAAATACGGAATCCAATAGTAGCGCAACGCCTCGTCATGCACCATGCTACCCATGTCACGAATTAGCTGGCGTTCTTTCGGTGCGCCATCCTCCACCAGTTCATGGAACCAATAGATTCCTTCCAGCTTCAGATAAGCGTATCCTTCCTTGTTCCAGCGCTTCATGAGCTCCTGGAAGTACCATTCCAACGCAGCTTTGCGATTCAAATACGCTTGCTCTTCCCCAATTCCTGCAGGGTTAAAGGAGAGGGATGGTTTCTTTTCATCCAGCTGACCAAAATTGGTCTGATTAGCATTTGGATACGGCAGTGCCAACACGACATTTTCCTGCGTCGGTGTCGTATACAGCGTTCCGCGCAGGCGGTTGTACTCCCGCATTGCCTGGTTGAGAGCGTCTAGCTGCTTGTTCGAGCCGAACAAATCATTCATGTACTTTGTCCAGCTTTCCTTCGTAGCAGGAATGGTCTGGTACGGCAAGAACAGAATCGTGTCAAACATCTGGTCACGCATATAACCATCTACGGTGCGGTAGCCAACCATCGGGAGGAAATCCTCTTTGGTCCATGTCCCGAGTTCGCCATGCTCTCCGCTATAAGCGAGCAGCATATTTTCCACACGACGCCCTGCTTGTTTAGCCTCTTCTAGCTTCGCCGGGTTTGGTGGCGGCAGCAAGACAGCGCCATTGTTCCACTCGCTATCCGTTTTTGCCCATACCTCCAGCTGGCGAGCGAACGTAAATACTTTCACCGGGAAGGATACCCGGACATAGCGAGTGTTGACGTCAGGCAAGGTCACGCTCAATGTGCGTGTAACCAGCTTGTCCTCTTTAGCGGAAACATCGTGAACGGCTCTTCCCGCATATGACCACACTTTCCCGTCGCGAGATACCTCGACTTCCATGTATTCTGGCATCGTGATGCCCGAAGTCTTCTGCTGCTTAAACGTCAGCGCAACTCTCTCCAATGGCTTCGCCTCGTCGAGCTCAACGGTCACCTTGCGCCCAAACTGACGGTGGTATCCCGTCCAGTCTTCTGTAGGCGTAACAAGCCCCCCTACTGGACCCGGATACTGCTTCTCCAGCTCTTGGAAATACGAGTCTGGCGCTCCAAATGTAGTAACCGCTGTAAAACTGCCTGGTGCGATATTGACCAGTTCGTCCTTCTTTGCTGGCTCCTCCGACTCTTCCTTTGGATCAGCAGGCTTCGTTGCATCCGTTTCTGTTGTTCCTTTGTCTGCGTCTGGTTTTTCTCCCTCTACTACCGTCTTGCTTTCATCGACTTTCGTTGTCGAATCATTGGAGGAAATCACCGGTGCAGTCTTTGGCGTGTCCTCTGCCTTTTCGACAGCTGGCTTACCGTCGTCCTTGATCTCAACCGGAATCGTCGTCGTTTTGTAGCCAACTGTCACCGTGAGATTGCCTTTTCCCGCAGTGGGGCCAGCAACAAAGGTTCCGTCAGCTAAAATGGTTCCCAGCTCGGGACGATCAAAAGCGAAAATAGGTGTAAACGGCAGCTCATCTCCGCTGATACTGCCTACCTTCAAGCGTTGGCTCGTGCCAGCAGCCAAACTCAGCCGCTCTACATCTACCTTGTATTTCACCTGTTCTGCTTGCTGGTAGCGTGCATCCAAGACGCGCTCAGCGATCACAGCAGCCTCCGCACGCGTGACGGTTCCTGACGGATTAAACTTGCCGCCTGCACCTTGCATCCAGCGCTGATTCGTTACTTCTTCCACGGCCGTTTTGGCGTAGTCTGCGATTTCTTCTTCATCGCTGTATGCAACAGGAGTCTGACCTGCCACTTTGGTCACAGAGCCCTCTTTCATCAAGCGAGACAGCATAACAGCCAGCTCTTGTCGTGTAAGCGGGTCTAGAGCACCCATGGCATGCTCACTTCTGCCGTTCATCACACCCAACTCAGAGAGTCCATATACGTACGGTGCATAAGGACTTTCCAATGGCACATCTTCAAAAGCCGCATCCTCAATTTCTGTCGGTTGAAGACCGATTACTTTTGTTAAAAGCACCGCAATATCCTGTCGAGAAATCGTGTTTTGTGGGTTGAAACGGTTTTCTCCCTGACCACTGATCATATGAAGGGCTGCAAGTCTGTTTACGGCTTTACTGGCGTAGCTGTTGCCCAAATCCGTAAACTCCGTGTGCGCTTCTTCTTGTTTTTTGAACTGATCTTCCAGCTTCTTGGTCTCTTCTGCTGGTTTCCCGCTCTCCACCGCCGGTTTCTCTGGTTCTGTCGCAGCATGAGTCAACGGCGTGCTTTGGACCAGTAATGTAGTTGCTGCCAATAGCGCAGCCAGCATTCTGCTCCCGAATCGTTTCTTGCTCATTGCATTTTCTCCTCCAATTATGCCCCTTCTTTATGTTTATTCGGTCGGGGTAACCATTGGCCCGCGCGGCGGTCTAGGTCCGAAAAACTGATAGTAATCTACCTTGATATTTCCGTTGTAGAGCTTGCGCTTTTTGCTTGCTGTACGACCAAAATGCTCCTCAAACTGTTCGTCGGAAGTAATAACGTAGAATGACCACGTATCCATGGCAGCAAAGGTTTTCCCCATTTCGCCATACATCTTGGCAACCTGCTTCCATTCTCCCAAGCGCTCCCCATAAGGTGGGTTGCAAATCAAGTAGCCGTACTTGCGCTTGGTTCGCACATCCCGCACATCCATGCGCTGAAAATGAATCAGGTCATCTACACCAGCCTCAGTCGCATTGTGGCGGGCAATTTTCAGGATCTCGTCATCCATATCTGTCCCGATAATCTCCAGCTTTTGATCATAGCGCGCCAAATCATGCGTTTCTGCGCGAGCTTCACGCCAAGCTGTTTTCGGAATGATAGGCCACGTCTCAGAAACGAATTCCCGGTTCATCCCCGGAGCGATGTTTTGTCCAATCAACGCTGCCTCAATCGGAAGTGTACCCGATCCACAGAATGGATCCATGAATACCCGATCAGGCTTCCAGCGAGACAGCATAATCATCGCCGCAGCCATGGTTTCCTTCAGTGGCGCTTGTCCGATCAATTCCCGGTAGCCGCGCTTGTGCAGGCCCGGTCCTGACGTATCAATCGTCAGTGTCGCCACATCCTTGAGAAGTGCTACCTCGATCTTGTACAGCGGCCCTTGCTCATCGAACCACTCGCGCTTGTAGGTCTTTTTCAGACTTTCTACGACTGCTTTTTTCACGATGGCTTGGCAATCCGACACACTGAACAAGGTAGATTTGACCGATTTCCCTTCCACAGGAAACGTCCCATCCTCTGTGATCCAATCAGCCCACGGCAGCGCTTTTGTCTTTTCAAACAGCTCGTCAAACGTAGTCGCTTTAAACTCCCCTATCTTTAGACGCACGCGGTCGGCAGTTCGTAACCACAAATTTGTGCGGGGAATCGCAGAAATATCTGCGGTGAACGTTACCTTTCCATTTTCTACCTGTACCGGTCCGTAACCGAGGGACTTTACCTCTTCTGCTACTACTGATTCCAAACCAAAAGTCGCCGTAGCGATCAATTCTACTTTTTGCATATGTAATCTCCTGTCCGTCCAATAATCCTTCGGGCAATGCCCTCATCCTACTACCTTACATATTATATTACCCCATTTCCTAATAGCTTTGGTAATCTTGTCTAAATTCAAAAGACCCATCACCGAAAAACAGTGACGGGTACGGCATGTGGATCATCCATATGGGAAATCCTACGAAAAACTTTGCTTACGGGAGGGAGTCAGCGTGCCAGAATTACCTGAGATGGAGACCTATCGCCGACTGCTACAGGAGAAAATCGGTGGCGGAACGATTACAGCCTCACACGTTCAGCGGGAAAAAACGATTAATCTCCCGCCTACGGAATTTGCTCGTCTTTTGCAAGACAATCGCCTGACACTTGTCGACCGACGTGGCAAGCATCTGCTCTTCCATCTGGAAAGTGGACATGTCCTGCTGCTTCACCTAATGCTCGGCGGCTTTGTATACCTGGGCTCTGCGGAAGACAAGCTAAAGCGAACCGCCCAAGTGACTCTTGCCTTTGGAGAACGTATTTTATATTTTCACGGCCTCCGTTTGGGATACCTGCATTTACTCACCAACGTTCAGATAGACGAAAGACTGGCTCCTCTTGGGCCTGAGCCATTGGACCCACTGTTTACCTTTACCCGATTTACGAAGCTGCTCGCTGACAAGCGCAGCGTCCTCAAAACAGCATTAGTCAATCAGCATTGGCTCGCGGGCATCGGCAACTGCTATGCGGACGAAATCTGCTTTCATGCTGCCATCCTGCCTACCCGGACGATCCCGACGCTTTCTTTCGAGGAACAAAAACGACTGTATCATTCCATGCAAACCGTGCTCAAAGAAGCCATTCGATTCGGTGGTTACATGCAGCCGCTCTTTTCCGGCGATTCCCTGACAGGTGGCTTCGATGAGCGCTGCCAGGTGTACGATCGCGGTGGAGAGCCTTGCCCGCGCTGTGGACAGCCTATCGAAAAGAGTGAGCTCTCCTCCCGCAAAGTATTCGCCTGCACGAACTGCCAGCATTGACAGAAGCGTATTTACTCCCTAGACGACAGGAGTTTTTGCGGCTTCCATCTGCTTGATCATAAACACCTGCTCTGTCTCGGAAGGACTGAATCCCGCCGCTTGCAGTATTTCGACAAGCAAGGTATCAGCCGCTCGCAAATTAAACGTAGAACGGCGGCAATCTTGCTCAAGTGGCCCATACACATGCACGAGTGCGGTTTTCAAAATGTCTTGTGCATCAGGATGCTCTGGCTGTGCTACACATTGACGCAGCACGATCCCACTCACTTTGCCTTCTTCGTTTACCGAGCACTTGTACATCGCATAGCCGACCGCCTGACCCTCTCTGTCTTCTACGAGCAGAGCCTGCGCATCTCGCAAGTTCAGCCAGTAATTCTGCCACGGGACATCGGTCACGTAAAACGGCACCAAGGCAGCTTCCTGGGCCAAAATGCGCCGAACCCGATAATCAGCCTGCACATTTGTCTGAAAGGCATTCTCCGCAAGCGGTCCACTCTGCTGCAAAAACAACAAACGATCCACAACGTCATAGCCTTTTTGCTCATACAAGGCAATCGCTTTAGTATTTTGACTCAATGCCTCCAAGGTAGCTACTTCCACCCCAGCTTCCCGGTACAAATCCAATGTCGCCTCAATCAGTTGCTTCCCTACTCCTTGTCGACGATATTCCGTGGCGACACCCGTTCCACCATTCCACGCGATTTTTTTCCCTGCAACGGTCCTCATCCCGCTGGCCACTAAGCCAATCGGCTCCATGCCGTCAAAGGCAACCACAGACAGGGACAGCACGTATCCCTCGCCCCCCAGTCGCTGGACAAGCATTTCTTCTGTCATCGTAAACTCGATAAAATAGCCTTCAAATCCTCGGTTCCACGCTTTGGTCACTTCTGCAAAGGTACAGTCGCTCATCCGTTTGATGGTAATCATGGTATCACCTTCCTGGTTTTTGATAAAATTATTTTAATCGATAAAATCTAAAAATTCAATCATCTCAAGACACTTTCTCTAGCTTTGTCACCCACACGCCTGACATGGTAATATGAAAAAAATCACTTACTCGGGAGGTTCCTATGCGCAAACAGCTTACTGTCGGCTCGCTCATTCCTGGACGATCTGACGTACAGATGTCGAGTCCAGCTCCCGTTCCCGTGCATACGCATACGTCGTTGAAAAAAACAGAAATGAGCCCGGCTCGCCCCAAATCTGAGCAGAAGCACGTACAGGTGAAGCAACGCTCACAAACGATGCCAGTCCGGTACACTCCCTCTCAGACATTATTACAAGCTGCGCTCATGCAAGATCAACCCATCGCGTACAAATGCCAACAAGGGCATTGCGGCAAGTGCAGTGTACAGATCGTAGCTGGTGCATCCTTACTCGACACCCCAACCGGACAGGAAAAAGCAAAGCTGGGAGAAAAACTCGCTACAGGCTATCGCCTCGCTTGTCAGAGCACATTTCGATCTTCGATTCCTACATAGAGGATATTTATAAAAGAAAAAGGTGACCGTAGCATGAATCCTACACGCATCCTACTATTCGCTGGGGGCAATCTGGGCAACTGGGCGATCCAAGAGATTTGTGAAAATGATTGGCTCGTCGGCGTTGACAGAGGTTCCTTATTCCTCGTTCGCAACGGTCTTGTGCCAAAATTGTCGATCGGGGACTTTGATTCTGTCAGCACCGAGGAAATGGCAGAAATCGAAAGCCACAGTATGCACGTCTCCTCCTGCGATCCCATTATGAAAGATTTAACCGATACAGAGATGGCCCTTACTTGGGCAATCGAGCAACAGCCCGCGGAAATTGTGCTGCTCGGTGTGCTCGGCTCTCGTTTTGACCATATGCTGGCAAACGTACACTTACTGAACAAAGCATTGCAGACGGGCACCAACTGCCGCATCCTCGATGAGACCAATGAAATACGTCTGATTGACCGCCATAGCACGATAGAGCAAAATCATTTTGATCACATCTCCCTGCTGCCTTTTACACCAGAAGTCACAGGGATTACCTTAACCGGATTCCTCTATCCGTTGAAGGACGCTACCCTGCGGATCGGTGACACGCTTGGCATCAGCAATCTGCTAACGGAACAGACTGGAACAATCACGATTCAAACGGGCAAGCTGCTCGTTGTCAAAAGCAAAGACTAATCGCTAGAAAAAGAAAGGATCTCCTTTGCATGCTGCAAAACAATGGAGATCCTTTTCCTTTTACCTGCACAAATACAGGCTACTCTTCCTCTACCTGCATCGGCAACTGCCAATCAATCTCTTGAAGACCGCGCGAACGCAAAAACTCATTGGTCCGCGAAAAAGGACGGCTGCCAAAAAAGCCGCGATTCGCCGAAAATGGGCTCGGATGCGGGGAGGCGATGACGAAATGCTTGTCTCGATCAATGAATGCCGCCTTCTCCTGCGCATGCTTTCCCCACAGGATGAATACGAGTGGAGTCTCCCGGTCGTTCAACAAATGAATAATTCGATCTGTAAACGTCTCCCACCCAATGTCCTTGTGCGAGTTCGGGGTGCCGCGACGAACCGTCAGAACGGTGTTCAGCATCATGACGCCTTGTTTTGCCCAATGGTTCAGGTAACCATGCTGGGGAATTTCAAAACCGACATCGCTTTTCAACTCTTTGTAAATGTTGACCAAAGACGGAGGCGGCTTGATTCCCGGCTTGACGGAAAAGCTCAATCCATGTGCTTGTCCCGGTCCGTGATACGGGTCTTGCCCCAAAATCACAACCTTTGCATTCTGATAGTCAGTCAGGTGCAGCGCTGTGAATATATGAAACATATCTGGGTAAATTGTCTGCGTCTGATACTCTTCCTTCAACGTCTGACGAAGCTTTACATAATAGGGCTTCTCGAACTCATCGGCCAATACGGGGGCCCAGTCATTTTGCAATATGGTAGTCATGTTCCTCACCTTGTCCGCTGTTTTTTTCTACCTTACCACAAACCGTCCAATCACTGAACCACTGATTCGAGAACTAGGACCATTCTGATTTAGTCCTATCTTTCTCAAGATTCCTAGTCTTTGTTTCCTAGTACCCTCGTTTGATAGCTTTTCTCCTATGATCTTTGACATAATGATTGCTGGGAAGATTTAGAGAAAAGAGAAAGGGAGAGGGTTTCACATCATGAAATGGGACATCAAGTCATTTTTGGGGGGCATTGTTGTAGGTTCGGTGCTCTTTTCCGGAATTGCAATTGCAGCACCCGCTTTTCCAGACGCGGAAGAAGGCATGAAAACACCGTTCACCTACTACTTTGACGGGTTGCCGAAATCACCAAGCAGCGACGTACAAGGCATCATGTACAAAAACTCCGTCTATGTGCCAATCCGCTTCGTAGCAGAGAACCTGAACAAGCCGGTCATTTACGACGCGAGAACCAAATCGATTTTCATTGGTAAAATTCCAACAGCAAAAATGTACTCCAAAATGGAAGCGATCGAGCTGGTGAAAAAGAAATTCGCTGGCAAACTCTCGCCGACACATGTAGTCGAGTACGCTCACGACGACGAAAAAGGTCACTATGTCATTCAGGTGTACCAAACAGTCGTAAACAACTTCCAATCTGGCGACAGCTACACCAGTACGTATGGCTGGTTCGTAGTGAACCCGAATTCCGGGGAAATTAAGTCGTTGTTATAATTTCTTCTGCACTTATCTATTCGTACGAAAAAGACAGCGGACTAGGGACCCGCTAGCACCGGAGGATATCCTTCCGGTGCCTTTTTTGTTTTCTGGAAAAATTTAGGTTGATTACCATTTGTTCCATGTGATACGATCTCCCTACCGACACTTAACAGACATTTTCATTTACTATTTATTTTATGTAAGGAGTGAACTTGTTTATGTCTACCTTACCGAACTGGGCGAGTTTATACCTTCAACGTCTACAGCTAGACCGCAAGTCCCCTAACCTCTCTTATCTCAGTGAGCTCTGTCGCGCGCATCTACAGACCTTCCCTTATGAAAATGTAAGCAAGCTGCTCTTCTTCCGTGACGGAAAACATGTGGCACCGACCCCTGAGGAATATGTGCACAATGCGATCCACCATCATTTTGGCGGCACATGCTATACCACCAATCACAGCTTTCTCGCGCTACTTCGCTCCCTTGGCTTCTTCGGTCACCTCATCTTGCCAGGCGGTGGACATACTGCCATCCTGATCGACGGTCCGAACACAGGAGAGACACCCGTCTATGTGGATACGGGGGCTACCGCTCCTATCTTTGAGCCGATTCATTTTCTGGAAGACGGGAACCATTCCAGGCCTTTTGGCACTGTTTCGATGGATTTGACCAAAAGTCCCGATCATCCTGAACACTATCGCTTTACGCGGTATGAAAACGGAAAAGTGGCAATTCCTCCGTGGGATTTTCATCCGAATGAACGAAAGGAACTGTCCGACTTGTCGGAAGTCATCCGCTCCTCTTTTTTACCAGACGCCTTCTTTTTGAATCGACTTCACATACATCGTTTTCAGCTGGAGCAAGATCGCTTCGTGGCCCTGAAAAACAACACTCTCCACATCGGTTATTCAGATGGCACAGACCAGATCACCCCCCTCCACACTGTCTCTGATATAGAAGCTGCCGTAGCCGATGAAATGCAATTGCCACTTCTCCCTGTTCGCGAGGCGGTAGAAATCCTGCTCGAACGTGGTATTGATATTTTCACTGCTCCCAAAAAAGAAGAAGTCCCACTTGAAAACGAAGCTCTCGATCGTCCTACCATTTGCTAATATTTGGTTGACAATGATAATATTTCTCAATAATATGGAAAAGTAGGGAAATGGTATATAAGGAGTGTCGCACTTCATGATGATGGAAATAAAAACATACGTCGTCCAGGAAGGTCATTCTGACAAAATTATACAAGGCTTTAGCGAGCCTGGTGCTGTTGAGAAGGCTCCTGGTTTTGTAGATTTGAGCGTGCTGGTACAGAAGCCACGCAAAGGTGAAGAAGAAGTGGTCGTCATAATCCGCTGGGAATCAAAAGAAGCGTGGAAGCAGTGGGAGCTGAGTGATGTTCATCTGGCAGGTCACCGCGAAGCGCGCGAAGAAAAAACTCCTGAGTGGTACATTAGCGGCAATACCGGCCATTACGAGCTGAAAGCGAAAAAAGAACCGCAGCCTTCGTAAATACAATCAAACCAGCCCGGACCTCGGAAAACTCCGATCAATCCAGGCTGGTTTTTTATTTTCCCTCTATCCTTTTTCCAATCCGTACTTCTCCATCTTGCGGTACAAGGTCGACAAGCTGATTTGCAGCTCATTGGCAATCGCGGCTTTGTCCTGGCCAAACTTGCTTGCATGCAAGTAACGCTGGAGAATGGAGCGTTCATATTCTGCCACCAGCTTTTCCAATCCCAAATCGCTGCCTACTGTCGCCGGTTCATCCTCGAACAGCAGATACTCAGGAAGCTCTTCGTTGCCGATGACTTGCCCCTCCGCCATGTTGACCATATACTCGACGGCATTTTCCAGCTGACGAATATTTCCCGGCCACTCGTATGTCTGTAGTCGTTGGACGAGTTGAGCTTCGAGCTCCAGCCTGCCTTTTTGCAGCAACGTCCCGTACCGGTACAGAAAATGCTGTAGGTAAAGCGCAATATCCTCCGTGCGTTCACGCAACGGCTTTAACCGCAGGGGGATGACGTTGAGTCGATAATACAAATCCTCGCGAAATGTCCCTTCCCTGACCATGCTCTCCAAATCTCTGTGTGTAGCCGCAATGACACGTACATCGACGCCCAGCGTTTTTACGCCGCCTACCCGATCTACTGTTTTCTCCTGTAGGACGCGCAGCAGCTTGGGCTGGAGGGACAACGGAATATCGCCTACTTCATCCAGAAAAATCGTTCCCTTGTGGGCCAATTCAAATTTCCCCGGCTTCCCTTCGCGTCTAGAGCCCGTGAATGCACCGCCTTCGTACCCGAACAACTCGCTTTCTAACAAGGTCTCGGGAATCGCCGCGCAATTGACTGCCACAAATGGCTGTCTGCTGCGCCCACTCTCGCAGTGAATGGCTTTTGCCAACAGCTCCTTGCCCGTTCCGCTCTCCCCTCGGATCAAAACAGTAGAAATGCTGTTCGTCACTTTTTTCGCTTTGGCAATCACATCGCGCAAGCCTGATTCTGCCCCAATTAGCTGGGCGAAATACACCGGATGAACCGAGGCCTGCGGCATTTCCTCTTGAATGTTACAGCTCTTCTCCCGCTCCGCATCCAGCTCTAGCAGCTTGTGCTCAATCAAGGAGCTCGTATGCTGCAAAAACGGCATCCATTTTTCCGAATGGTGCAGCATTTTTTCTTTTTGCTCGGGGGAAAAGCCGATAATTCCGATGACCCCTACCGTCTTCTCCCGTTTGTGCACCGGAAATCCAATCGTCGCCAGCTCTCGGCATTGCTGCAAAAACTTGCAATTGCCGCACTCCGACTCGTTCTTTTTCATGTCAAAAATCATTCCCGGCTGTCCGGTTTGCAGGATCATTCGGAAAAACGATCCCTCCGGGGCAGGCAATCCAATCAACTCCTGATAGTAGCCGGTTCCGCTCACACGTATCCCTTGTTCATCCAGGATGGTGACATCGAGTCCCAGTACCTTGGAAATATTGTCGGCGTACGATTGAATGAATTCCTCGATCCGGGAAAACTCTGTCATGCCCAATCCTCCAGTTTCACGTTCCTTTATCCCCTGGACGCTGCCGCCATTGGTAGACTAGCTAGCGCCTGCTCCAAATCCGCGATGATATCCTCCACATCCTCCAAGCCAGTCGATAAGCGAATCAGACCGTCCGTAATGTTGAACTTGATCCGCTCAGAGGCAGGAATCGAGGAATGTGTCATCGAGGCAGGATGCTGTACCAGTGTCTCGGGATCTCCTAAACTAAACGATATCATAGCCAAGTGCAGACCGTTAATGAAAGATTTGGCTGACTCATAGCCGCCTTTTACTTCAAAAGAAACGATCCCGCCCATTCCGGCCATTTGCCGTTTGGCCAGCTCATGCTGTGGATGTGAAGGTAGACCAGGGTAGTAGACATGCGAGATTGCAGGGTGCTGCGCCAAAAACTCCGCCACTGCCTGCGCGTTTTTCCCATGCTGTCTGACACGCAAGCCGAGTGTTTTCATCCCACGCAAGATCAAGAAAGCATCCCAAGCATTCAAATTTTGTCCCAAGTCTCCCATGACGTTTTTGCGCATGAATTGGATATGTTCCTGCTTCCCGACGATGAAGCCCGCGATGACATCGCCATGTCCGTTCAAATATTTGGTAGCGCTATGCACGACGACATCCGCCCCTAGCTCAAGCGGTCGCTGCAAATACGGCGTTAAGAAGGTGTTGTCGACGATTACCACAATGCCATGTGCGTGCGCCAAACGTGACAACGCCGAGATATCTAAAACAGTCAGACACGGGTTCGAGGGTGTTTCGATGTACAGGACTTTGGTGTTCGGCAAAAAAGCTCTCTCGACTGCCTGCAAATCGGTGCAATCGACGAAGTCTGTCGCAATGCCATACCGCGGGGCCATCGTAGTAAGAAACTTGTAGCTCCCTCCGTACACATCTCGCGTACACACGACATGATCACCCTGCTTCAAAAAGGCGAGCAAAGCTCCCGAAATAGCTGCCATCCCACTGCTTACGCCCAAGGCAGCTTCGCCATTTTCCAATGCGGCGATTTTTTGCTCCAAGGTGGTAATGGTAGGGTTGCCGTATCTTCCGTAGTACGTTCCTTCTCGCTCGCCAGCCACGCACGCCGCTGCGGAATCTGCATCTGGAAACGCGTAGGCCACAGCGGGCACCACCGCGGATACGACTGCTCCTGTTTTTTGGCAAGGCGTTTGTGCGGTATGAATAATGGAGGTGTCCATCTTCCACTTGTTTGTCATCATTTCTCGTCTCTCCCTTTGGCTTTTGCTGTTACCAAAGCATGTAGCAAGGAACATGCCAAGGCGAGAAACCGCATCATTCCAGTGCTTTTTGCTTTTTGCGCTCATAGACATTCGCAATCTTGCAAATGAACTTTTTCAGATCCACGCAAAAAAAAGCCGTTAGTTGCCCCAACGACTTTTCGCATAATTGCAATTGTGTTTTGCATAACTAGAAAAACAGCTTATACGAGCATGCCGCCCGCGCTTTTCCTGTATTTCAAAATGCCTTCTGCTGCTCGATAGGAGAGAGCACCCATCGTTCCTGTCGGATTGTAGCCGCTATTGTGCGCAAAGGCAGAAGCACCGACGACAAATACGTTTTCCGCATCCCACATTTGCAAGTAGTTGTTAACTGCCGACGTATCTGGAGAGGCTCCCATGATAACGCCGCCTGTATTGTGAGTCGATTGATAGGGTGTGATATCGTAGGGCCCGAGCTTGCGGTTGATTTCGAGCTTCTCGTTCGCACCCATTTCCTTCACAATTTCCGCGCACTTATCTGCACAAAAAGCCGCCAGCTCCCTGTCCTGATCGACGAAATCATACGTAATGCGTATCAACGGATCACCAAATGCGTCCTTGTACGTCGGGTCCAGATCAAGGAAGTGCTGTCGAAATGGCATCGAAGCTCCTTGGGCGCCTACGGATATGAACCGATTCGTATATTTGATCGATGCAGCCTTGAAATCCTTGCCCCAGCTAGGAGTCCCCGGTGGTACCTTGTTCGTGCCGATTGGTCGAAAGCCGGTTTGTGTGACAGCAATATTCGCGCCATGGATAAATTTCAAATCGGCGTGATCGAAGTTATCACCGTTGTAGTCATCCAAACACATTCCCAACGATCCTGCGCCTGCAAAATTGTTAAACTCCTTGTCGTCGAAGAAGCCGACCGCGCCTCCTCTTATGACCTGGTAAGCGTAGTTTTTACCGATCACGCCTTTTCCCGTTGCTGGATCATACGGTTTCCCCAGCTTGGACATGAGCAAGAGTCGCGTGTTGTTGAATACATAGCTGGTCATCACCACAATATCGGCGGGCTGTTCGAATTCCTCCCCTGTCGTGACATCCGTATACAAGACGCCTGTCGCCTTGTTCCCTGTATGTAAAATTCTGCGGACATGGGAATGCGTGCGAATTTCAAACTTCCCTGTCTTCTTAGCCACCGGGATCACCGTCACCACTGGATCGGCTTTTGCTCCGTACTCGCAACCAAACCTTTCACAGAAGCCGCAGTACTGACAAGCTGCCCGTGCCACCCCGTCTGGATTGGTATACGCTTGCGAGAGATTTGCTGATGGAAGAATGTATGGATGCAAGTTTTTCTTTTTCGCCGCATCCGCAAACATTTTCATACTCGGTGTAGTACGCATCGGAGGTATCGGATACGGACTGGAGCGTTTCCCCCCCAACGGATTCTCCTCGCCTGCGATTCCCGCCATCTTTTCAAACTTATCGAAGTACGGCTCCAGTTGATCGTAGGTAATGCCCCAATCCTGGATCGTCATTCCATCTGGAATTTTCTTTGCTCCATACCGTTCAATCGTCTTGGAGTGAATTTCGAAATCATACGGTAGAAAGCGGAAGGTCTGTCCGTTCCAGTGGATACCAGATCCCCCGAGTCCTGTCCCGAGCAAAAAGGAACCGTATGACCGCATGGGAAGCGCACGAACGTTCGTTTGACTGCGGAACGTGATCGTTTCCTTGGACAAATCTTGCATCATCTCGTAACGAAGGGCGTAACGCAATTCGTCGTGTACCATGAAGTAGTCTTCGGTTTTGCGCTCCTTGCCTCGCTCTAGCCCCACTACGGTCAGACCTTGCTTGGTTAGCTCGGAAGCAATAATGCCTCCACCCCAGCCCACCCCCACGATCACAACGTCAACCTTGGGCAACTTTTTGGCCATGTGTACAGTCCTCCCTCAATGTTGATGATCCCGCAAGCTTAAGGGAGCCATCTTCACAAACTCAGGCTTATCGATCAGCTGTGTATACGCCATCTGATTACCTGGGAAATTCTTCATTTTCCAGCCATCCATATTTTTATTGCCTCCGTACAGAGGGTCTGCATATACGCCTTCGATCGTACTGGCCCGCAACATATTGAAAAAGGTGCTTGCCGAAATGGTCGTCAATTTTACTTCATCGGTTTCAAAAGCCTTTAATACAGCGTCCTGCTGTTCCGCCGGGAGCTCATAAAACCGTTTTCCGTGGGTACTGTTGCTGTAGTTGTTCATCTCTTGAAGGCCAATATCGAATATTTCCCTACGTTTCAACCTGCCTTGATAGCCCTGTGTGATCTCACCCGGAAAAAAGGGGGCTTGCATGTATTCTCGAGCATTAAAGCCCCAATCACCCGCTAGCTGGTGGTCAATGAAATAAGCTGCACCGAGTGCCTTCGCGCCCGGACCCAGCTCATCCTCAGGATAAATGCGCTCACAAGCGGCATCCGCCACCCTAAATTGCTCAGGCGTAAAAAACATGAGCGCCTGATTGTAATCGGCCGCAGCGGGCGGTGCTGCTGGCTGCGCCGGAGGTTCTGGTTTGCGGAGCAAGCTCCCTGCCACGCCACCTACGACTAAGCTACCGAGAACCAGGCCGGAGTTTTTCAAGAAGTTCCTTCGCGATACTGGCTGCTCCTTCACGTTGTTTGAATCTGCCAAATCTACCACCTCCAGTGATTTCCTTCCTTTGGTTTGTGCATTTTTTCCACAAGATAATCGTGATTAACAGAAATTTTTCCAACAAGCTCCACTCATAACTTCATGCCGCGAACAAAGGATAAGTATATCTAGGCAGGAAGACTTGGAGGGATCGTGATGAAGCACTTCCATACATGGGTAGGAACCGTAGGATTAGGGACTGTACTTTTCATGACAGCTTGTATGAATCAGGCTGCTCCGCCTACGAAGCCACATCCGCCAGCACGTACACAGTCCATTGCACAAGCCCCAAAAGGCGCAACGGTTATTCCAAGCGTGGATCGCGATAAGAAACTCACGACAAACGCGCACGGCCATACGTATAGCGGAATGGGCAATGCTCTCTACAGCTCCATGGGCAGCTCACACCTGCACACGGGTGGTCCTTCCACAAAGCTGGAAGCCCAACTGAAGGCAGCGGGCGTCCACGGCGTCCAGGCGTTGATTGTGAATGATGCCATCTACTTGGCCCCTTCTACTGCCAATGCACAATCGATCAATCAAATGGACCCGATGCAGTCCCATCTCATCAGCAATTACTCCGGTAGTTCCAGTCGAGGACATGATGCCGCCCATACAAAATCAGGGAGCGGAACCGCAGGGACATTGGGTACGAGCGATCATCAGAGCACATTCGCACAAGCACGCGCCCAAATCGAGCGTATCTATGGAACGGATACACCCGTAAAGGTCGTGAGTTCGAAAAAAGGCATCAAAGCGCTAGAAACGGTGAAAAAGCAAATGAAGGATCAGAAGAATCATCAAGCCATGGCAGAACAGTTGAACGTACTCATTCGTGAAGCAAAGCGGTAAACAAAGAAAAAGGGACAAGCATCCTCGCTTGTCCCTTCCTTATTTCGATAAAAAATCATGGATTTCGTTCACGGTCTCTTGCGGGTGCGTCACCATCAGCAAATGCAGTGCCTCCGGTATCATTTTCACCTTGGCCTGCTTTACCATTCTTTGATAGGTGGCAACTGCCTGTCGATGAAACTGCTGCTCTTCTTTTGACAATAAGCTGTCGTCAGCCAGCAGTAATAGCACGGGGCATGTTAGCTGTTGGAACAATTCCGGTTGGCAATGGATACTGTACTCTTGGAAATAGGCCGAGAACGCCTCCTTCGGCAAACGGTATCCGTAGCTTCCGTCTTCCTTTTTCACAAGCTCCTCTCGCATCCACCCCTCTGGCATCACGCTCGTACCATACCGCTCTGCGAACTGCCTTTCTGCTTCCTCTACGGAAGAAAACCGCGTGGTAGCCAGCCGCTCAACAACCTTCTCCCTATTGAACCCGGGCACTTCTCCCAAGGAATAATAGCCTCCATCCAGCAATACGAGCGAAGCTACTCGCTTGGGCTCGCGAATCGCAAGCATCTGGGCAGGCACAGCAGAAAAGGACGCTGCGACAATCGTTACTTGTTCGAGCTGTTCTTTCTCCAAGAGTTGAATCAAATCTGTTACGATTTGCTCAAACGAAAAGGAACCCTGGCTCACAGAATTCCCGTGACCACGGATATCTACCGCAATCACCCGATATCGCTCTGCTAATGCTGGCAGGATGGGCGCAAACAGTAGCTTGGTGTTGCGAATGCCATGCAAAAGCAGCAGTGCAGGTGCATGTGGCTTTCCTGTTACTCCGTACTCCAGCGTGCCCCCTACTACCTGCAAACGATTCACATGCGAAAACAATGCTTCGTTCATTTTGCCTGCCTCCTTACTAAATACGCCCCGGAATCAGCACGCCAATATGATCTGAATGTAGCCTGGCGATGTAAAACAGTGCTGCGACGATACATACACCAGCCACTAGTGTGAGTACTTCTGTTTTTTTCCACCGTTTGCTGCGGTAAAACCGATGCTGGCTGTTACGCATGCGAAAGCCTTTGGCATCCAATGCATTGGCGATCAGTTGCACACGCTTGAGTGAGTTGAAGATGAGCGGTACGAGCAAATAACTGTATTTCCTGATGCGTTCTGGAACATTCCCTTCGCTCGTCGACATCCCTCGTACCATCTGCGCTTCCCGAATGATCGCCAAATCATTTTTAACGAGGGGAATAAAGCGAAAAATGAGCGAGAGCAAATAGCTGATCGAAAACGGAACGCCAATCCCGCGAAGTCCCATCGCTATTTCTCTGGGCGAAGTTGTAAGCATATAGTACATCGACAATAACGCGACATTTGCCAGTCGAAGTCCCATTCCTAATGCCCATAAGACACCGATATCCGTGATTTGCACGGGATAGTGGATCAACGGAATGGTGCTGCTCCAGTACGGAGTGCCTACATTGGTAAAAGGGAGCCACGTAATCACAGCAAAGCACGAACCGATTCCACCAACCAATACATACGCCTTAATCATGGAGCGCTCCCAGCCCAGCTTGGCAATCAGTACGATTTTTATCGCCAACAGAACAATTAGCGCACGTGGGTCCTGGAATAAAAAAGGGAGCAAGCCCAGCAGCACGAATACAAGCAGCGTGTAGCTCGGATGGGCATTCTTCATCTTAATTCCCCTCTCCCAGCAGCTGTTTTATCATCGCTGTCAGCGTGAGTGGAATCGGATCATGGACATCCACTGCTTTCCCGAAACGATACATGGCAGGCGCTTCTACTTGGGCAGCAGCTAATACTTGCGGCTGCGAAAATACGTGCTGTGGGTCCCCGTCGCATAGCAGCTTTCCCTTATGCATAACGATCACTCGCTGGGCGTACTCCGCTACCAGACGCATATCATGCGTGATGACGATAATTGTATGGCCTTCCGCGTGCAAATGCCGCACCAACTCCATCATTTCTTGCATGCCACGGTAATCGAGACCGGTCGTAGGTTCGTCCAGCACGATCACTTGCGGCTTCATCGCCAAAATCGAAGCCACCGCAATCTTTTGCCGCGTGCCCTTGCTCGAAAAATGGGGCTCTTCGTCACCCTTGTCGGATAACCCCACTGCTGCCAACGCCTCCGCGACAGCTTGCTCTATTTTTTCAGGCGGCCAGCCCATGTTTTTGGGCCCAAATGCTACCTCCGCCTTTATGGTCGAATGAAAAATTTGATGATCAGGATTTTGATAGCAATACGCCACGATTCTCGATAGTTGGGCAACGTTCATCGTCTTGGTATCGAGACCATTCACTTTGACGGTACCCTGTGCCGGCTTGTATAGACCGTTACAATGCTTGGCCAACGTCGTTTTACCAGAACCATTTCCCCCGATGATCGCGACGAATTCTCCCTGCTTCAATTGGAGCGAAACGCCATGCAGCACCGACTTTTCCTTTTCATAGCCATACCAGACCTCATCGAACTCAATGACGACACTCACATGCTTCCCTCCCGAACGAGCTGTGCTTCCTGGTAGTGGTTGTTCAAAAAATCGTCTTTTGATCACGAAGCAACTCTAAATGCTTTGTCACATCGAAAGTGACGTTCACCTTCGATGTCCGGTGCTCATGTAGGTGCCCCTACACTCCGCTCCTCCCTCTTCAGCTTCTCGTCACTTTCTCGGTGCTGAAAAGTCGATTTTTTGAACTCGCAATTGTAGTGGAGTGCCAGCTCCTCAACAGTCAGAGGCACACCAGCAGAGGATGCCGACATGACGCCTTCCTGGCATAGCATGTGATAGAGTCGGATGACATCCGGGACCAATATGCCATGCTCGTCCAACACGTCCACTTGAGCAAAAAATTGGCGAGTCGGCAGGTCCAGAACGATTTTCCCCTCGGCAATCAGAATCATTCGATCGCAAAAGGCCGCAAGCTCTTCTGTCGCATGAGACGATACCACAATCGTCATTTCTTTTTCCTGCTTCAGCCGTGCAAGAAGCGAGAAAACCTCCCGCGCTCCCACAGGGTCCAGCTCGGAAGTAGGCTCATCCAAAATGAGCACCTGCGGACTGTGGGAAAGAGCGGATGCAATTGCCACCCGCTGCTTTTCTCCTCCCGATAGCTCAAGAGGTGAACGATCAGCAAAGCCGTTTAATCCGATCAGATCGAGCACCTCTGCCATTCTTTTTTCAATTCGCTCGTCCGACCACCCGGCATTCTCAAGCGAGAAGGCAAGCTCCTCTTCGACAGTCAGCCCGATGAACTGGGTTTCCGGGTCCTGAAAGACGATGCCTTGCTCCGTTGTGGAATCGACACTCCCCACGAAGTGTCCACCGTAGTTAGATGGAATCAGACCTGACATCGTCAATAGCAGCGTCGTTTTCCCTGCGGCAGCAGGCCCGACTACGCCGACTACTTCTCCTGGATACAGAGCCAGATGAATGTCCGTTAGCGCAGGCAGTGCTCCCTCTTCATAGTGCCAATAGACTCCGTTTACTCGCAGCAATGGTTCTGTTTTCACCTTGCGATCCTGCTTTCATTCCCGAGATAGTTGAATTCCTGCAAGGGACGGCCCCGATAAAGTCCAGAGCGCTTCACGAATGGGTACAACAGCTTCAAGAGGATTGGTCCCAGAATCGCCGTTGAAATGGCTTGGTTCAAGAACACGGTTGGAATGTACCATACCGCCACTTCTTTTGGTGTCAGACCCAGTGCCACGTTAATCAAAATCGCGCACGCTACCACAATCGAGCTGATCAAGACAACAAACACGATATATTGAAGGACACTTCGCTTTGTTTTTAGTGCAGGGTGACTCACAGCAAGCAACCCGATAAAGCCACCCATAAAATTAGAAAAGAAACCGACCGCGATCGCATGAGGCGGTGCGCTACCGGTTAATAAATCACTGACCATATTTCCAAAGGCAAGACCAATGCATCCCGGCAAGCCGAATAACATGCCAAATACGGGCTGAAGGGCATTGGCCGGACGAATCGGTACGGAAGGAATGAGCTTGATATTGGCAAGCATAATAATGGCAACAGCGTAGAGCGCGGCAGTGACGACAATCAGGACGTAATCTACTGTCGTCCATTTCCGCCGGAATAGAGTCGAAAACATCAGAATAAACCCTCCTTGTGTCAAGTGTTAATGTTTGGAATATTCCTGTAGCCAGTTTACTCTCTCTTTACTTGATCGTCTAGAAGAGGGTGGGTAAAACATCACATTGATCTGGCTGTAGTGGTGGGGAGGAAACAGGAGAAAACGCTCAGATTCTAGGGCCACCCCCTGGAGGATTGACTGCACGACTCCATGCAAAAAGCGAAACCGCGTCCAAAGTTGTCCTTTCAGGATGTATTTCAGAGGTGGACGCTTAAGGGCGTGTTTCGCTTTTTGCATTCCGTCTCGGTCGGTGTCCCTAAGATCTTCGCTTATTTCTCCTGTTTCCTCTGCGAGCTGATTGTTGTCCTCTTGTATTAATTGGCGAGAATAAAAAGGGAGAGAATCATTGTTCTCTCCCTCCTGAATTCACTTTCAAATATTATTCAAATCCCACGTTAGAAGAAGTGCATTTCCAGTCCAAGCGCCTCTGGAGCCCATCTTAGCTCCGGAATAAATGGCGGGTAATTTCAGCTTCACTTATGAAATACTTCCTCGAAACTTCTACGTTTGAAGCGCTCCCGTCATTTATTTCGGAGCGGACAGTCAATCCCCCTTGCGGGGCGGAGGCCGAAGCGAAGACTGGAAATGCACTTCTTCTCCACGACAGCTACTCCTCAAACTTCACCATTTCCAAATTGGTTTTCTTGACCTTCACCAAGTACAACAAATAGATCAATCCAACGAAGGTCCAGAGCAAGCCGAGCATCATGGACGTTGCTTCTAGGTTCACCCACAGAAAGGCGATGAACGTTGTCCCGATGAATGGAGACAACACGAAGCCCCACCAGTCCTTGATATGCTTGTTCTTTTGTTTGCGAAAATAGTACGCCATTACGCTGATGTTCACAAAGCTAAAGGCGATCAGTGCTCCGAAGTTAATAAAGGAAGTTGCCGTTAATAAATCCATATACAAAGCCAACAGCATCAACGCTCCGACCAGCAAGACGTTAAGCAAAGGAGTTCTCAGCTTCGGATGTACATAACCGAACCAGCGTTGCGGCAAAAATCCATCTCGTCCCATTGCGTACAATAAGCGTGTTACGCTCGTGACAGATACAAGCCCGGAAGCTAGTGTCGAAGACAACGCTGCCGCTAAAAACACAAATTGAAAGATCGTCCCGCCGATAAACAAAGCAATCTCCGCAGAGGCCGCTTCTGGATCAGACAATACCGAAACATCAGGAAATAATGATTGCATGAAATAAGATGCCGTAATAAACAACGCTCCTCCTGCGAGTGCTACGAGCATAATCCCGCGAGGAATCGTCTTTTTCGCATCGACGGTTTCCTCCGTTAACGTGGTTACTGCATCAAAGCCAAGGAAGGAAAAGCACAGAATCGACGCACCGGAAAGCAGTGCAATTACAGACATATCCGGTGACACAAATGGACGCAAGTTGAATACTTGCCCAAGCCCGTCACCCTGCATAAGACCACGGATAGCCAATCCTGCAAACAACACGACGACCACGACTTGAAACAGTACCAGAATCGAGTTGACGGATGCGGTCACTGTTACGCGAAATACGTTTAGTCCCGTCACCAAAGCAATGAAGCCAATAATCCACCACGCTGTCGACACGTCTGGAAACACGGATGATAGGTATACTCCCGTCAACAAGGCGTTAATCATCGGTAAAAATAAATAATCCAGCAAGGATGCCCATCCTACCAAAAATCCTGCATAGGGATGAATCGTTTGTTGCGTATACGTATACGCGGTCCCTGCTGAAGGGAATAGCCGTACCATCTTTCCGTAGCTTGCCGCCGTAAACAGGATCGCAAGAAGTGTGACTGCATAAGCAGCAGGAACGTGCCCCCCCGTATCTCCAGAAACAATGCCAAAGGTGTCAAAAACGGCCATCGGGGCCATGTAGCCCAGTCCAATTACGACAATATGTCGCAACTTCAAACTACGTGTTAGTTCTGCTCTCCCGTTCACTGCCTGTCCCCCTTTTTGTAACAGAATAATTATACACGCTGGTTTATAATCACGAAAGAAAAAAGCACTGCTGCACACGGGTTCTCCATGCACAGCAGCGCTTGATTTATATGGGTATTCCCTATGCTTTTGGCAGTTCAAAGGAACTCTTCAACGATACAATCCGGTTGAATACGAGCTTGTCATCTGTCGTATGCTTCGGATCGACATTGAAATAGCCATGACGGAAAAATTGATACTTGTCTTGTGGCTTGGTTTCTTTCATATTTGGCTCCACATAGCCTTGCAGCACTTCCAACGAATTCGGGTTAACGTTGTCGAGGAAAGTACCCTCTGCGTCTTCATCATCCATAATCAATGGCTCGTACAGACGGAATTCAGCAGGAACTGCATTGGTCGCGTCCACCCAGTGAATCGTACCTTTTACCTTGCGACCTGTAAAACCGCTGCCGCTCTTCGTCTCAGGGTCATACGTGCAATGGATCTCGATCACGTTGCCATCTGCATCCTTCACGATGTCATTGCACTTAATGAAGTACGCGTGCTTCAGACGCACTTCATTTCCCGGGAACAAGCGGAAATACTTGCTCGGCGGGTTTTCCATGAAGTCATCCTGCTCAATGTAGATTTCGCGGGAGAACGGAATTTGACGATTGCCCATCTCTGGGTTCTCTGGATTGATCTCCGCTTCGAGCATCTCGACTTGTCCTTCCGGATAGTTCGTGATGACGACCTTCAACGGATTCAAAACAGCCATCGTACGTGGTGCCTTCAGCTTCAGGTCCTCACGGATGAAATACTCCAGCATTTTCTCGTCAACCGTGCTGTTAGCGCGCGCTACCCCTACTTCACGAGCGAATGTACGAATCGCTTCTGGTGTATAGCCGCGACGACGGAAGCCTGCGATGGTTGGCATGCGCGGGTCATCCCAGCCGTCTACTACATTCTCATCGACAAGCTGTTTCAGCTTGCGTTTACTCATAACGGTGTTGGTCAGGTTCAAGCGAGCAAATTCGTACTGGCGTGGTACCTTCTCCATTTCGCACTCGCGGACAACCCAGTCATACAACGGACGATGATCTTCGAATTCCAGTGAGCACAGGGAGTGTGTCACGCCCTCAATGGCATCCTCCAACGGATGAGCGAAGTCGTACATCGGATAGATGCACCATTTGTCGCCCGTGTTGTGATGCGTTGCATGGGAGATTCGATACAGAACCGGATCACGCATGTTGAAGTTCTGAGAAGCCATATCGATTTTCGCACGCAGCACCTTTTCTCCGTCCTTGAATTCCCCTTGGCGCATCCGTGCAAACAGGTCCAGGTTTTCCTCCACAGATCGGTTACGGAACGGACTATCTGTGCCTGGCTCTGTCCATGTTCCACGCATTTTACGCATGTCTTCAGGAGACAGATCATCTACGTAAGCCAAACCTTTTTTAATCAACAGCACCGCACGGTTGTACATCTCTTCAAAGTAATCAGATGCAAAAAACAGCCCGTCCCATTCGAAACCCAGCCATTGAACGTCCCTTTTGATGGCCTCTACGTATTCGATGTCTTCCTTTACCGGATTGGTATCGTCAAATCGAAGGTTGGCCTTGCCGGAAAATTCACGTGCCAACTCAAAGTTGAGGCAGATTGCTTTTGCATGTCCAATATGAAGATACCCGTTCGGTTCTGGGGGAAAGCGGGTAATGATTTCCTTTACTTTGCCCTCTTGCAAGTCATCAATCATGATATTGCGGATAAAATTGGATGCCGCTACCTTGTTTTCCAATGAAATCAACCTTTCACTTCACCTTTACATTCCATAATACTGATTCTCTACCCAGAGTTCAACAAAATCGGGTCGTTGACCGACCCGCTCACGTCTTCCATTGCTGCCTCGTTTGCCATTGTGACCTGCAATACAGATGAATGACAGAATCAATGGCTAAGCGCTGCTCCGTGATCCCACGAATCGTTTCGAGATGCTTCGGGGAAATCAGATGCAGCAAAGGCTGTTCAACATGATTGAAACGTTGGAATGCTTCCGCAGCAATCCGATCCCACTGCGGGTAATACCGAAGCAAGTCATCGGGCATTACGCGGGAGCGGTCCGTGTCGGACTCTGGCAAACAATCAAAAGGTTCATCCAGATTCAACGTCCCATAATCATCAGTCAACTCTTCACCCGGCAATACATCCCGTGCAGCCAATTCCAGGTCATACATGGTCGGCACACAATTCGCATGAAAGCTGTGGTTCACGTACCTTGCCTTATCCCAACAAAGAATGTACTTTCCGAACTGGTTCTTAAACGAATATTTTTGTACGTCCTGTTTTCGTAATGAGTCAAGTCTTTCCACAAATACAGGGTCCAATACCTGGTCCAAATTATCCTGTGCCCATACAATCGTTCCTTTTGGGATAAACCTTGTCGCAAACACACCGTACCCGATCTCATCGTTGATATAGCGCAATTCTGTATCGGGATGCATCATGGTCTTTGTTTCACTCCTTGGCGAATGTGCCTTTTTATCATCATAAGCAGTTCAGCCCCAGGAGGTGTGTGAATGTCTGCGAAAAACAACCTTCCCCATAACATTTCTCACTATTTTTCTGGATTAAAATATTTTTTCTTATTTACCACAAATGGTAAATAGTCTATATTATTGGCAAACGGAGTTTTAGGAACATTTTCCCACAACGATCGAATCAGTATCTGTGTCAATTTTCTACTTCATCCATTGATATCGAAACGGCATACCCGGGGAAATCCGGCGACGCAAAGCTACAGGGGCTACCTCCGCAACAGCGGACACGCTTGCCAGCTACCGAAGTATTGATGTAGGACGAGACCAATGATCCTATATCATTGGTCTTTTTTCGCGCTCATAATGTCTATTTTTGTCTATTTTTGTATGTTTGTGTACTTTTAGTTTTTAAAGGAGGTGAGGCAACAGCGGATAGCCGGTTTAATGAATCATTATTCTGTTCATCATGAAGGAGGTTTCATAGGAATGTCATTCTGGAAGAAACTCTCGACCGTCGCGCTGACTGCTGTCATCGGGCTATCAACATTCTCTGGGGCACAAGCTGCTAACCGTCCAACATCGATGTCACCGAACGCAATGGTGACAACTCCTCACTATCTGGCTACGGCTGCGGCCCTGAAGACATTGGAAGACGGTGGAAATGCAGTAGATGCTGCTATTACAGCCGCTTCCACATTAGCTGTCGTCTATCCTCATTACACAACCATTGGTGGAGATAACTTCTGGCTCATCTACAATGCCAAAACAAAAGAGCTGAAGGCGCTGAACGGCAGTGGTCGCGCAGGCGAAAAGGCAACCATCGACTATTACAAAAACAAAGGCTACGAAAAAATCCCGTCCCGCGGTTATGAATCGGCAAACACTGTCCCTGGTGTCGTCTCCGGCTGGTGGGAGGCGTATAACTACGCCCATAAAAGCATGGGCAACAGTAAGCTTCAATGGAACAGACTGCTTGAGCCTGCCATTGGATACGCCCAGAACGGATATCCAGTCTCCCCCAACCAAGTATATTGGACGAAATACGCCACAGATCCAACTGACAATGACTTGAAGAATCTTCAACGTTTTGATGGTTTCCGCAAAACATTCCTGAAGCCAAACGGCGATCCCTATGCAGCAGGCGAAATTCTCAAACAAAAGGATCTTGCCAATACTTTGCGAATCATAGCAAAAAAAGGTGCTGACGGTTTTTATAAAGGAGAAGTTGCTAAAAAAATCGTAGCAGACATGCAAGCCAACGGCGGATTGCTCACGTTGAAAGATTTTGAGAAGCACACCTCCACTTGGGCAGATCCAATTTCGGTAGACTACCGCGGTTATAAAGCGTACAACGTTCCGCCTAACTCCCAAGGCATGGCTTCGCTCTCTATTCTTAATGTTTTGAACAATTTTGACCTCAAGAGCATGGGTGAAGGAACACCCGATTACTATCACACGATTGTGGAAGCCACGAAACAGTCTTTTGCTGACCGCGACAAATGGCTGACTGACCCTGCCTTTGTGGATATCCCTGTGGATGAGCTGTTGTCCAAGCAGCACGGGAAAGATTTAGCAGCGCGCATTGATATGAAGCAGGCAGCTAAATCCGTAGAACCGCTTGATCCAAAAGGCGATACAACCTGGTTCGGGATCGTCGACAAAGATGGAAATGCAGTGTCCATCATTCAGAGTCACTATTTTGACTGGGGTTCCGGCATCGTAGCGAAAGATACGGGCATCCTTTTGCAAAACCGTGGAAGCTATTTCTCTTTGGATCCCAAACACATCAATCACTTGGAACCAGGAAAACGCACCTTCCACACAATTAACCCAGCTATGCTCTTTAAAGGGGACAAGCCTTATCTTCTCTACGGAACACAAGGGGGAGAAGGACAACCGCAAACGCAAGCCGCTCTCGTCACGCGTATCATCGACTTTGGTTTCAGCGTGCAAGACGCAATCGAAGCGCCAAGATGGCTGCATGGACGCAACTGGGGATCTGCTTCCAACAATCTCAAGGTGGAAAGCCGCATCCCTCAAGACGTCCTGGACGAGTTAATTAAACGTGGACATCCAGTCGAAAAGCTGGAAGCAGCTTATACCGATACGATGGGACAGTCCGGCGCAATCCTGATTGACCCACAAACTAATGTAAAATTTGGCGGTGCTGACCCTCGCGGTGAAGGCGCAGCAATGGGATATTGATATTTTGTCAGACTGCTGAGTTAATCTCAGCAGTCTACCTTTATTATATTTCCTTGTGGTAGACAGCTTTTCACAAAGAAAGAAATATCTTAATCACGGTTTAGGAGTGGAACAATCCTATGTTTTTGTTCAACAAACTCAGGAACAAAATGATCCTTTGGTTTCTCGTCGTGGCCGTCATTCCACTTACTGCCGTTTCGGTGTTTATCACGAACAGCTTTTCATCCATTCTGATTGATAAACAAAAATCATCCTATGTTGACCTTACTTCCAGTACGGCCATAGCTATGGATCAATATCTGGACCGGCGTATGACAGAAATTCAGATTTTAGCCCGTACCTCAGATATTCAATCCGATGATGCAGCGGCAAAAAATGAATTCATCCGCAAGTTTACCGAGGAAATGAAACTGTATGACGGAAATACGTATATCGCAAGCGATGGAAAAGTAACGGCTGATACTTTCCCCAAAAGCGTTGGAATCAATCTTAGCGAGCGCCAATTCTTCAAAGACGGCATGCAGGACAAACCCAGCTTCTCCGATGTTCTTGTTGCGAAGACAACCGGCAATCGCTCTATCATCGTCGCTTCCCCTGTCAAAGCGAAAAACAATGAGAAGCTTGGTGTCTTGACTGGGCTCGTCAATGTAGATGACTTCACAGCTACATTTCTCAAGAATTTGAAAGTAGGCAACGATGGTTATCCGATTCTCGTTGATAACAAGAACCAGATTCAGTACCATCCTACCCAGGATCTGATCGGAAAACCGCTTGAGGAATCCGCTCTGCCGCAACCATTAACGGAAATCCTTAAATCAGGAAAAACGGAAAAGGGCTCATACAGCTACTCGGACAATGGCAAGGATTACGTTGTCACCTATTCCCCCATTCCAAAGACCAACTTTGGTTTGTATCTGCATATCCCTGTCGAATCCATAACGTCTGCAGTTTCCTCCGTTACCACCATGGTTACGATCATTGTCATCGTTGTTGTTGCTGTCGTGATCGCAATCGCATACGCTGTTTCCCGGCAAATCTCACGCCCTATTGCGGCAGTTGCCTCTGTGGCTAACCGCATTTCCGAGGGTGAACTGACTGTACAACCCTTGCAAATTCGAACCAAGGATGAGGTTGGACAGCTATCTCAATCAGTAAACACAATGGTGCTCAACCTGCGAACGATTATTCAACAAGTAAATGATACAGCTTCAGATCTTGCTTCTTCAGCAGAGGAATTGTCAGTCAACGCCGACCATACGAGCAAGGCTACCGAGCAAATCGCAATAACGATTCAGGAAGTAGCTTATGGTGCGGAAAAGCAAGTGAAGAGTGTAGAAGAAAGTGTCACCGCAATGCAAGGCGTATCGACAGGGGCTCAGCAGGTTGCCACGAATGCACAGCAAGCTGCCGAATCCGCTTTGGGCGCTTCCCAAATTGCAGTGGAAGGCAATCAGGCCCTTCAGGTCGTTATCAGCCAGATGCAATCGATCGAGAACACTGTCGGTAACATTGCCGATATCGTCAAACGATTAGGAAACAGCTCTCAGGAAATCGGACAAATCGTACAAGTCATCACCGCCATAGCTGAACAAACAAATCTGTTAGCGCTTAACGCAGCTATTGAAGCGGCGAGAGCTGGTGAACAGGGGCGCGGATTCGCCGTTGTGGCAGACGAAGTGCGCAAATTGGCTGAGCAGTCCGCGCAATCAGCACAACAAATCAAACTGTTGATTACGACGATTCAGCTTGAATCAAACCAGGCTGTCCTTTCGATGGAACAGGGCACCAAAGAGGTCGCCACTGGACTTACGGTTGTTAACAATGCAGGCAAGTCCTTCGAACAGATCCAAGATGCTGTCACGCAGGTGGCAAGCCAAATTCAAGAAGTAAAGGCTTATTCTGAGCAAATGTCTTTTGGCACCAAACAGGTGGTAGAATTGGTCAGTGTCATTGAAGGAGTAGCGGAGAATTCTGCTGACGGAACACAAAGCGTGTCGGCCGCCACAGAAGAACAGTTGGCAGCTATGGAAGAAGTCAATTCATCAGCTACTTCTCTGGCAAAAATAGCCGAAGAACTGCAATCGCATGTAAGCAAATTCAAGATATAGTCCAAACAACAAAAACAAGGAAAGCCGCCTGGCATGTTGCCCAGCGGCTCTTTCCTGCTTGCGCTTATACAAACTCCCACATCCGGTCAGGATGGTTCGTGCAAATTTGAACCTGAGGATGCCACGAAATGACTTCGCGGATATGCTTCGGATCATCCAGCGTCCACGCGATGACTTTGAAGCCTTTTTCGATCGCGGCTACGGTTAGCTCACGAGTCAGGAACGGATATCCCATGGAGAGAATCGTAGCACCTGCTGCCTCCATCTGTTCCAGCATGAGTACTGGGCGGCCATATACAATCAGGCCTGTCTCTACTTCTTGATCGAGCGTGCGGACGTGACGGATCAAATCATGGTCAAATGAAGTCACATGCACCGCTTGCTTCATCTCATGCTTTTCCAATAGCGCGAGCACCTTTTCTGCGATACCAGGGTACATGTCACTTGTTGCTTTCAACTCGATATTTAGCGTGCAGCGACCTTTTACTGCGACCAGGACTTCCTCTAGTGTAGGGATTCGCTCGCCCGCAAACTTGTCGCCAAACCAGCTCCCTGCATCCAGCTCACGCAGCTCTGCCAAGGTATGATCCATGACCAGACCGCGGCCATTGGTCGTGCGTTCTAGCGTAAAGTCATGAATCAGCACCGGAACACCGTCACGCGTCAGTTGAACATCAATTTCCATTGCTTTGATAGCTGGCTCTGCCAAAGACAGTCGAATCGCTGTCATTGTATTCTCCGGGGCTTTGCCTGACCACCCGCGATGTGCCATACAAATGTTCATTTCGCCAGCTCCTCTATCGCTTCGATTCTGTTATTTTTTCAAAAGCTTGCTGCCTTTTTCCGTCGCCGCCTGCATCGCTTCATCTACAGTCGCTTGGCCGAGCATCGCACGCTGCAGTTCTTTTTGAATCACATCCTGCAATTCTTTGTAGCCTGGAGCCATTGGACGAGGATAGCCGTATTGCAGTTGATCTACCGCGACCTTGAAGTTTGGCTCTTTTTCGTAGAATGCCTTCATTTCAGCCGAATCAATTGCTTCTGTCGTGACAGGCATATAACCGGAAGCGATTGACCACGGAACTGTTTGCTCGGTATCTGTCATCCACTTCATGAACTCCCACGCTGCTTTTTTCTCCGCATCGGTCGACTTCGCCAGCATCACGAGATTCGCACCGCCCGTTGGCGTACCCAACGTTTTATTGGCTGGCAAGAAAGCTGCACCCATGTCAAATTTGGCATTTTTCTTCAATTCCGTCAAGGAACCTGTCGAGGTAAAAATCATGCCCACTTTTTGATTCAGGAAGTCTTGCTCCGCTACATCCCACGCATTGTAGTTCTCCCCTGGAGGGTTTTTCATAATGCCTTCCTTCACCATTTTGGACCAGAGCTCAAGCGGTGCTTTTCCTGCTTCGTTGTTGATCGTCAGTTCCTTGCCGTTCTCGCTCAGGATGTTGCCCCCGCCTTGGAAAACAAGCGCTTCGTAGAACCAGATATCAACTGGCGTCGAGAAGCCGTACCGGGTAATTTTGTCTCCCTCTTTTTTGCTCAGCTTTTGAGAAAAGCTGACGAGCTCATCCCATGTTTTTGGACCGTTTGAATCAAGTCCTGCTTCTTTTAACATATCACGGTTGATGTACAGCAGTGGAGTGGAGCGGTTAAATGGTACTGCGTACAGTTTGTCATTCCAATAAGAGTTTTTCATGAGACCTGGAATGTACTTCTTTTCATCCCCTTGCGAGTAGGGAGTCAGATCTTCCAAAACCTTTGCATCCGCAAATGCCGCGATCGAAGCGATCTCGACCATCGTGACATCAGGATTGTTACTCGCTGCTACAGATGCCAGTACTTTGGAGTGGTTCTCTTGATACGCACCTTGGTAGGCTGGTTTGACGATAATATCTTTATGTGTTTCATTGAATTTTTTGACCATATCCTCGATGGTTTTCCCACGAACGCCACCCAACGCATACCAGAAATCAATTTGGACAGGGCCGCTGGATGCTGTAGACGCTGCTGGCTGAGAAGTGCTGCCTGTACTTGCAGACTGATCTTTTCCAGATGATCCGCATCCAGCCAATACACCTGACAAACCGATAGTCAATGCACATAGAATCGTACCAGTCTTTTTCATTGAAAACATGGTTTGATTTCCTCCCTAAGAGCTCTCTTTTATTATTTGGATTGATAGATGAACGCTTTGATAATATGCCGTTGTGCCACGAAGAAAATGACGAGAATCGGTAGAATGAGGATCATGTTGCCCGCCATCATGACGTTCCACAATGTGCCGCCGTCGGACATGTGCAAGCTGGATATTCCGATCGGCAAGGTGCGCACCTCGTCGCTGTTGGTCATAATCAGCGGCCAGAAATAGTCGTTCCAGTGGTAAATAAAGCTGAATAGTCCAAAAGTGACCAGCACAGGCTTCGCCATCGGCACCATGATCGTCCACATGATCTTCCATTCGGACGCATTATCCAGACGCGCTGCCTCGATCACTTCATCGGGCACCTGCATGAATGCTTGCCTGAGCAGGAAGATTCCGAATGCACTGGCTGCGTACGGCAGGATGAGCGACCATAGTGTGTTGACGAGTCCCCAGCCACTCAATTGCACGTAAATCGGCAAAAAGATGACTTGTCCGGGAATCATCAAGACAATCAAGACAAGACCAAACAACAGATTGCGACCGGGAAACTTGTAGCGTGCGAAAGCGTAAGCCGCAGGCACCGCCGTTAAAAATTGCAGGATCAAAATGCCTACTGCAACCAGAATGCTGTTCCACGTATACATAAGGAACGGACCTGATTCCCACGCTTGGGCGAAGTTGCTCCACTCCCACGTTTCAGGCAAAAGCGTCGGGGGAAATTGCCGGACCTCTGGCATCGTTTTGAAAGCCGTCGATGCCATCCACAGAAACGGGAAAACAAACAGGAAAGCCACGATCAAAAGCCCAATCCATTCCACGGTCTTGCGTGAAGCCAAAACCACTCGATACATGCTGCTCCTCCTTTCTCACGAGTTCATCAGCGATAATGCACGCGCTTGGACATCACCAGGAAATGTAAAGCTGTTAAAATCCCTACCAGTATCAGCAAAATGACAGAGGCAGCCGAAGCAATTCCGCCATTGTAGAAGTCCATGCCCTGCTCGTAAATGTAGTAGACAAGCATGTTCGTACTATTGATTGGACCACCCTGCGTCATAATGGCAATCGTGTCAAACGCTTGAAAGGATGAGATCGTATTGATAATGAGCAAAAAGAAAATCGTCGGCGACAGCATCGGTATGGTAATCCGCCTCAGTGTTCGCCACCACGGCGATTGATCGAGCGCTGCTGCCTCGTATATATCGCCCGGGATGCTTTGCAAGCCTGCGATGAAAATGAGCGTGTTATAGCCGACACCTTTCCAAATGCTGACGATAATCAGTGACAACAAGGAGCTTTTTGGGTCAGTCAGCCACGTATACGCAGGCAATCCGACCGCTTCCAGTCCTGCGTTCAACAGGCCAAACTGCGGGTCCATCAGCCACATCCACAGCATCGAGACAGATACCAGCGAAATGATGTGAGGACTGAAAACAGTCGCCTGAATAATGCCGTAAACCTTCGCCTTTTTGTTCAGCCAGAGTGCGAGCAGGAAGGATAGCGTCAGGCCGATCCCCACTGTCGCAATGGTAAAGACCGCGGTATTTCCCAATACTTGATGAAAATCTCCGTCTACCATCAAGTCCTGATAGTTTTGCAAGCCTACCCATTCCATTTGCTCCAAATTGATCAATGACCAGTCCTGAAAGCTCAAATATATGATCGAGCCAATCGGGTAAAAGAAGAACAGGACAAAGCAAATCAATGCGGGTGCCAGATACAAGTACGGACGCAGTCGGGATGAGAGCTCAGACCATGCAAATGCCGACGGACGCACTTCTGTTTTCGACTGGCTTACACCCGGCAACTCCTGTACAGTTGCCGCTTTTCGCATCAGCTATCCCCTCCTGCACGTGTCGATACAGGCTCTCGTCCACTCATGCGACCCACTCGTTTTCCGCTTCCTTTTTCGAACACATATATGTACTCCCACGGTACAGTGACCGTGACCGAGGAGCCGACCTGCATCGCTACCTCCGAGTCCGCTTTGACGATGACCCTGCCTTTTTCCGTCTCTACATGCAGGAGCGTGTCTGAGCCAAGAATTTCTCTGGATACGACCTGACCTCGTGCGTTCCACATCTCTTCGCTCGTAATGGCAGAGACAGCAGAAGGCAGCAACACTGCTTTTTCCGGGCGGAATCCCCATACGTGCTCACTCTTGCCCTCCGCAGAAACAATGTTCATCGGCGGAGAACCGATAAATTGGGCAACAAACAGATTTTCCGGCTCCTGATACAAATCCATCGGGGTCGCTACTTGCATAATGTGTCCGTCATTCATGACGACGATCTGATCGCCCATGGTCATCGCCTCTACCTGATCATGTGTCACGTAGATGAAGGTGCTGCCTAGCTGCTTGTGCAGGCTGGTCAATTCCACACGCATCTGATTTCGCAGCTTCGCATCGAGATTGGAGAGCGGTTCGTCCATCAAGAAGACCTTTGGCTTTTTCACCATAGCCCGAGCGAGTGCAACACGTTGCCTTTGACCACCTGAGAGCTGAGAAGGCTTGCGTTTGAGATAATCGGATAGCCCGACGATTTCCGCAATCTCCTCTACCAGCACCTGACATTCCTTTTTCGATGTTCCACGGTTTCTCAAGCCATAGGCGATATTGTCATACACGTTCATTGTTGGGTAGAGGGCGTAATTTTGAAAAACCATCGCAATATCACGCTTGCCAGGTGGCAATTGGTTCACCGTTTGATCACCGATCATGATTTTGCCGTCCGTCACTGTTTCCAAGCCAGCGATCATCCTGAGTGTGGTTGATTTCCCACAGCCGGACGGACCTACCAGAACCGTAAAGGAGCCGTCTGGAATGACCAAATCCAATCCTTTGACCACACTTTGATTCTGAAAGGCTTTCGTTACCTGCTCCAACACCACACGTGCCATCTGTTTTTATTTCCCTCCTTGTGCTTTTGCGGCCAGCATTTCCGTAACAAATGCCTCGAAATCGGCGTAGCGGTAATCCGGAGAAGCGTAGAGCCATTTCTCTTGTCCATACCACTCCAGCACGACAGATTGCACACCCGCTCCTACCGCAGCCAATACATCATAGCGACTGTCACCAATCATCATGGCTTTCT
>NZ_AKIX01000032.1:0-27141 GCF_000282075.1 Brevibacillus sp. BC25 | reverse complement strand
GGCTCGTATGCAATAACGGTATCCGCCACTTGTGCAGCGTCCACTCCAGCAAAGGCACCTTCTGTCTGCGTACGGACTACTTCAGCTGTCTCGCCCGCTTCCCGTTGCTCCAGACTCTCGCCTACACACACAATCGGTACGAGACCTGCTGCTAATGCGGCTACAACCTTTTTGTTCACGGTCTCATCTGTCTCATTGAAATATTGACGGCGCTCGGAGTGACCAAGGATCACGTACTCCACACCGATTTCTTTGAGCATGGACGCGCTGATTTCCCCTGTATAAGCACCCTGCTCTTCAAAATGCATGTTTTGTGCGCCGATGGCAATATCCGTGCCCGCCAGCTCTTCCTTAAGTACAGCCAACGCTGTAAAAGGTGCGCAAATGACTTTTTGTACCCCGGAAGTATTGTTGCCTGCCTTGGCTTCCTGCGCAAACGCTCTTGCCTCGGCCATCGTTTTGAACATCTTCCAGTTCCCCGCGATAATTGGTGTTCGCATGCAAACTCCCCCTCTTCGCTCTTATTTGTTATCTGCCAACACAGCTACGCCTGGCAGTTCCTTGCCTTCCATGAATTCCAGGGACGCTCCGCCGCCTGTAGAGATGTGTGTCATCTGCTCGGCTACGCCTGCTTTCTCCACAGCTGCTACGGAATCACCGCCACCGATGATGGTCGTTCCGCTGCATGCTGCCATCGCCTTGGCTACGCCAATCGTGCCGCCTGCAAAAGCATCCATTTCAAATACGCCCATCGGACCGTTCCACACCACTGTTTTGGATTCTACGATGACGCTATGATACTGCTCCACTGTTTTTGGCCCGATATCGAGTGCCATCCAGCCGTCTGGGATTGCATCAATTGCCATGACCTGCTTTTCTGCATCTGCCGCAAAACGGTCAGCTACGACAACATCAACTGGCATCAGCAATTGAACGCCGCGCTCTTTTGCCTGATCCATCAACGTACGTGCGAGATCGAGCTTGTCGTCTTCACACAGAGAAGCCCCAATGCCATAACCCTGTGCTTTGAGGAATGTATTCGCCATACCGCCACCAATAATCAGATGATCGACTTTGGTCAACAAATTTTCAATGACAGCAATCTTATCTTTTACTTTTGCACCGCCGACAATCGCTGTAAACGGACGCTCTGGATTGGACAAGGCTCCGCCCATGAAGCGAATCTCCTTTTCCATCAACAAGCCCGCAACTGCTGGTATGTACTCAGCGATTCCCGCTGTAGAAGCATGTGCCCGGTGAGCTGTTCCGAATGCATCATTGACAAACAGATCAGCCAAGGCAGCAAAGCTTTTTGCCAGTTCTGGATCGTTCTTTTCTTCTCCCGCATGGAAGCGCACGTTTTCCAAAAGGATGACGTCGCCAGACTCCATCCGTTCTACTGCCGCTTCTACGTCAGCACCATGGCAATCCTCCAGCTTAAGCACGTCCTTACCCAAGAGCGAGGACAGATGGGCTGCGACAGGAGTAAGACGCATCGCTTCCACTACTTGGCCTTTAGGACGCCCAAAATGGCTCGCCAGGATTACTTTGGCCCCTGCCTCCATCATGAAACGGATGGTTGGTACAGCAGCACGAATGCGTGTATCGTCGGTGATTACCCCGTCCTGCATCGGCACGTTAAAGTCGACACGGCAGAATACGCGCTTGCCTGCCAGCTCAACATCGCGGATAGATTTCTTGTTCATGAACGATCCTCCCAAATCATTGGCTTTTTATTCGGAAAAAAGATATGGGAAAAGGGAGATTGCTCTCCCTTTTTATCCACAACAGTTCTATTTTACGTGTTAGAAGCCGCGCTGTGCAACATAATGACACAAGTCTACGACACGATTGGAGTAACCCCACTCGTTATCGTACCAGGAAACGACTTTCACCATGTTTCCTTCCAGTACCATTGTAGACAAAGCATCGATTGTGGAGGATGCAGGGTTTCCATTGTAATCAGACGATACGAGCGGCTCTTCGGAGTAGCCGAGAATGCCTTTGAGTGGGCCTTCTGCCGCTTCCTTCAGAGCGTTGTTGATTTCTTCAACAGTTGCGTCTGTCTTCAACTCAACTACCAAGTCCACTACGGATACGTTTGGAGTTGGTACGCGCATTGCGAAACCATTCAGCTTGCCTTTCAGCTCCGGCAGTACGAGTGCTACCGCTTTTGCCGCTCCTGTAGAGGTTGGAATGATGTTCTCCGCAGCTGCACGGGCACGGCGCAAATCTTTGTGCGGCAGGTCGAGAATTTGTTGGTCATTGGTGTAAGAGTGAACGGTTGTCATCAATCCGCGCACGATACCGAATTTTTCATTGAGGACCTTCGCATATGGCGCCAAGCAGTTCGTTGTGCAGGACGCGTTGGAGATCACAGTGTGTTGTGCTGGATCGTACTTGTCTTCGTTTACACCGATTACGACTGTAATGTCTTCATTTGTAGCTGGAGCAGAGATGATGACTTTTTTCGCGCCACCTTCCAAGTGCTTCGCTGCATCTTCGCGCTTCGTGAAGCGTCCAGTCGATTCCACTACGATTTCAACACCATAATCTGCCCACTTGAGTTGAGCTGGGTCGCGCTCTGCCAATACCTTGATCTCTTTGCCGTCAACGATGAGCGTGTTTTCGGAAGCTTCAACGCTCACGTTCAAAACACCATGAACAGTGTCATATTTCAAAAGGTGAGCCAGTGTGTGTGCATCTGTCAGGTCATTGACCGCCACGATTTCTACATTCGGATTGTTCAGTGCTGCACGAAATACGTTACGACCAATACGACCAAATCCGTTAATACCTACTTTTACCATAATGTATACCTCCTGCTCATTAGCTAGCTTTATTCTTCATCGCGAGAAACCTGCCCTCTGGCGAAAACCAGCGGGTCGATAATATCGTAACAATCGGTAATAAGATTGGAAAAAACACAAAGGGTAATGTCTGGATCGTCGAAACACCTAACGTGAGTGCCATCATCATCGATAGTCCGTTCCATGGGATCAGTACAGGCATGACAACTGTGGAGTCCAGCATCGTCTTGCCCAACAGCTCGGGCCCTCCCTCCCATTGGGAGAACCTCCCGAGAAGAGTCGAGCCGAGAACCAGAATCGGAATGGTTTGATTACAGCTAATGATGACCACTAACAACGACAATGCCGCTGCCTTCGCTACCAACACCGTCTTATTTTTTGTATGACCCATCATTTTGTCTACGATGGGGGTTAATAAATTGGCTCTGTTCAAAATGCCGTTTAAAAAGCCTGCGAGAATGATTAACGCCAGAACACTGAAGATGGCGAACATCCCGCCCCCATGGACCAGTTGATCCAGCGGCGTTCCTGAATGAAGCTCAAATCCATATAGCATTGATGTAAAAAACGTCTTCACATCCAACTTCCCATTGATCCCGACTAGAATCGCACTGGCTCCGATACCGAAAAGCAATGCTTTCACTGCTTTTACTCTCAGTGCAAAAGAGGCAATTAACACGACGAGAGGCAGCATGAGCAGCCAATGTACAGAAAAATGACTGACTAACAGCTCTTGGTACATTTGAATGGTATCCGTCGAGTTCGCCTGAGGTCGAAACAGATCAAGGATCAGGAAAAGGAACGCGCAAATCGCTACCGTAAGCAAAGCAGGACGCCGTATTTTTCTTTCCTGCTCTTCTGTCATACCTACATTGGAAAGCACCAGTAATCGACTGCTGGATATCGGTGAGAAGCGTTCTCCCACCATCGCTCCAGAGATGAGCGCACCTCCTACGATTGCAGGTGATATCCCTGCTGCGTGGGCAATGCCCATCAGGGACAGCCCAATCGTACTCAGCGTACCGATTGATGTACCCAGTAAATAACTGACCCCTGCGGTCAACAGAAAAGAGAGAACGAACAAATACTCGACATTCACAATCGATAATCCGTAGTAAATGATGGCGGGAATAGTTCCTCCCATCATTAATAGCGGAATCAAGAGTCCTACTAAAAACAGAATCGTTAGGACGGGCTTTGCCTTTTGGACACCTTCCCAGCCAAACACGAACTGCTGCTTCCACGGATAACCCAATCTTTTTACACTAACAAGTGTGACCAAGATCGCAAAAACAATCCCCCATGCAATCGGAAAACCGAGCGATAGGCTCAAAATGATGCCAGCGATCATTGCCAAGATGGGTGTTACCGATGTGATAGACATGCGACCGACTTCCTTCCGTTACAATCGTGTGGACAACAGCGTGTAAGCTGCTCCTTCGTCCGTAATGAGTACATTCTGACACGATTGCTTAGCAAAGGAAAGAATCGCTTTTGCCTTGCTTTCGCCCCCCGCAATGGAGAGCACAGTTTCTGCCTTGTGCACTTCCTCTAGCTGTAAACCAATTGTCGGCATTCTGTGGACCGTTTCTCCCGCTTCATTAAAGTAGTAGCCGAATGCTTCTGATACAGCACCCGTCTCCACTAATTCTGCGAGTTCTTCCTCCGAATAATTCCGCCTTCTCGCCATCGTGACGGCATCCCCGATTCCATGCAAAACGATTCGAGTTTCGCCCAAGAGTGACAGCACATCTTGTACTTGCGGCTCTTTGACCAATGTCTGCAAGGCTTCTGGATGGAGGCGATCCGGTACGTGAAGAAGCCGATAAGAAGCACCTGTTTTCGCTGCCATGGCGGAAGCGAGCGTATTTGCTTGCAGCTCTACGCGTTCTCCCAGTCCACCGCGAGCAGGGACAAACTGAACGTTTTTGAACGAAGCAGAAGGCGTCAGATGACTTGCTACGCTGGCGATGGAAGAACCACCTGTTACCGCTACAATGTCTCCTTCTTGCACGACCTGTTTGAGAATCCTTGCCCCTACCCGTCCGAGCTCTTCCTTTACCCAAGGCGATTGGTCTGCATTGCCCTGCACCACAATGACTTCTGATATGCCCAGCTTTTTTCGCAGTCGCTCCGCCAAGTCAGTAAGGCCGAATAGCTCTCCGACGAGAGGCTCCATGTCGTCCAAGACTTGTTGTCCTTCCTCACTCAGGCTCATTCCCGCAGCCGTTACATGAAGGAGCCCCGTCTCTTTTAGCAGTTCCACTTCTGCCCGCAAAATACGTTCAGTGGTATCCATGGCTTGAGCTAGACCTCTTCTGCCAATCGGCTGCAAATGATAGATAGATCGGAGCAACATGTACCGCTGACGCAAAACCTGAATCAAGTCAGGCAACAATTTTTGTTGCAGTTCCAGTAAACGTCGCATATTGCCTTCTTCCTTGGTTACAAATTGTTGATCGGGACGCATTATGTCCCTGTATATACATTTTATGTCCCACTCGGTGCAAAAAAAAGATCACTTGCTACAACTTGAATGTATCATATTTAACAATATCTTGCAAGTTCCTACGAACCCATACAAGAAAGTGCCACTCATGACCGAGCGGCACGTCTATGTAATTCGTTTCGCAGCTCCTCGAGTGTCACCACATGTGTAATGGAACGAAATACGATTTCTCCATCAATCTCGACTACTGGAATGACAAACATCATTTCTTCATGCAAGACCGGATCACTTTCAATATCAACCATGCGCATACGAAGGGGGAACTCCTCCGCCAGATTGCGGATGTAGAGCTCCACCTCGTCGCACAAATGACATTTATTTCGTCCGTACAAGACCATTTCAAACGTTTTTTCATTCATTTCCATTAAAACCTCTTTCGTTTAGCCGACGATGGGATCAGCATTTCTTCCCGGTACTTGGCAACCGTGCGGCGGGAAATTTCAATCCCCTCTGTAAGTAGCATCTCACCCAGCTTTTGATCAGATAACGGAGACTTCCGATCTTCTTGCTCAATCAGTGCTTTGATTCTGCGCTTAACACTCTCAGAAGAAGTTGTTTCCCCGCTGGAAGTAGAGAGTGCTGATGTAAAGAAATACTTCAGCTCAAAAATTCCGCGCGGTGTCTGGACGTATTTGTTGCTGGTTGCCCGGCTGATCGTCGATTCGTGCAGGCCGACCCGCTCTGCTATTTCCTTTTGTGTCATGGGCTTTAAATAATGAATCCCCCGATCAAAAAACTCCCGTTGCATATCGAGGATGGCCTGTGTTACACGCATGAGCGTCAGGCGGCGCTGCTCTAGACTTTTTGCCAGCCACATGGCGGCATTCAGCTTATCGTGAATGAACTGCTTGGCTTCATCTTGACTTTTTTGCTGGCTCAGCATTTTTTCATAAAAGCTGTTGATTTTCAGCCGCGGTGCAGCAACATCATTAACCAATACCACATAATCATTCCCGACCTTCTCTACTGTCACATCTGGAATGACATATCTTGTCTCTACTGAGGAAAAGGCCGCCCCTGGACGCGGATTCAGCGTACGGATCAGGTCTGCCATCGCCTGTACCTCTTGCGGTGTACATCCGATTTTGTCTGCGATCCGCTGATAGCGATTGTCCGCCAAATCTTGCAGATGATTGCGAACGACCTGCACGATCTTTTCATCATCGAGTGCCAAATGCTCGAGCTGCAGCAAAAGACATTCTTCCAGGCTGCGTGAAGCTACACCTACTGGATCAAAATGCTGCAAAACGGACAACACGTCTTCAATCTCCAGCATTTCAGCACCCAGGCGCGCACTCGCTTCCTCCAGGGTAATTTCCAAATACCCCTTCTCATCCAGATTCCCGATCAAAAAGAGAGCGATCTGTTTTTGCAGCGACGAGAATCCTTTTACATAGCCGAGTTGACTCTCTAGATGTTCGTACAGCGTCTCCGCACTTTGCTGGACGTAATCCAGTGGATTGTAAGTGCTTTCATTTTTTACCGAACCGTACTCACCTGTCGCGCGATTGCCTACAATTTCTTTCCAGTCAATCTCAGGAGCTGGTTTCTCTGCTTTTGCAGAAGCCGCTTCTCCAGCCACTTCAAGGTCGAAAACAGGATTTTCATTGGCCTGATCCTGTAAATAGGAGATGAGATCAATGGCTGAATACTGCAATATGGTAATCGCTTGGCGTAATTCCGGCGTCATCACTAATTTCAGTGTTTGTTCTTGAAATAACCCCAATCCCATGTTCATGAAGCTCGCCTCCTTCGCACTTGCTCATGCTGCTCGATGACTCTTTATTTTCATTATATTCGTTCTCTCATGCAATTTTCCTGCCAAATTATGATACAGCAGCACAAAAAAGTGACCCTTGTGGTCAGGGTCACTTTAGGAGGCTTTTCCTATCCTTGACGGTTGCGATAAAGCATCATAATAAAAAATGGCGCTCCTACCCACTGCTGTAAACACGCCAATAGGCACATCCAGTGGGACAAACAGCGTCCGTGCGACCAAATCAGCCACTAAAACGAAAAGGCCACCAGTATAGCGGAGGCAGGGAGCAAACGACTGTAGCCTTAACCAATTAGCTTGCGTGTCATATGCGGAGCCATCAAGCCAACAAAGCCTATTCCTCCTACAATCCCAACTGCCGCCGCTGCCAACGCCACACTAATGGCAATCACAATGAACAGGGCTGCTCCAGAATTGATTCCCAAAACAGAAGGGGAAGCTAATGGGTTGCGGGTGAGTGCTTGTAGAAGAACTCCCGTTACAGCCAGGCTCCCTCCGACAAATGCAGCCGTAACTGCCCGAGATACCCTCGTATCCTTAATAATCAGATGCTCCGTGCTCCCATCGAACTGAGTATACGCCTCAATAGCTGTTGATAGAGGGAAGTTTTGCAAGCCATACAGTACGCTTGCCGTCATGGCCAGCTCAAGAATCACGATTCCCATAATCAGTACAGACCATTTGCACCTTCTATCCCCTTCTCTCATGCTGCTGCCCATTTAGATATGGACCGAGTTCATATTCATGAAAAAATCCACTAAAATCAAGTTTTTTCGTTTGCATTTTGCCTGATCGCTGTCATATAATGAAATAGTGTCATTAAAAAACACTATACGCCTGTAGCTCAGTGGATAGAGCAATGGTCTCCGGAACCATGTGCGGGGGTTCGATTCCCTTCAGGCGTACCATAATTGCTAACCAAAAGGCTGGATGCTTCCAGCCTTTTTTATTTGTCTATCTCTTCTATTTAGTTGATATCCGCAAAGATCTTCTCGAGATCCTTCACCATCAAGTTCGCTGCCAGGATTCCCCCAGCCGTATTCCAGATGGCTTCGTTTACTTGATACGTACGGCCTGTCTGTAACACCTTCATGTTCTTCGCGAGCGGATCACTTAACCATTCTTGTGCAGTCTTGGAAGCTCCGGTATCCCCATTACGGTCAGAGGTGAAGTAAAAGAATACATCCCCGTCCAGTACATTGATCTGTTCTTTTTGCGATATCTTTGGAAAACTCCACCTTGTTTTGCTCCGCTGGACGCGCAAAGCCTAGCTTATCGAAAATGACCCCTGCAAAGTTTTGTTTATAATAGACAGGACAAAAACAAGGATGTGTCACATCTGAATCTCAACCAAGACATCGAGCACAACCGTCAAAAGAATAGATCACTCTTGCTCTGCTTCAACTCATGGAAAAAACGCAATACTCCCACATCTCTATTACCGAAATCACACGAAAAGCAGGGCTTGCCAGACAAACCTTTTATCGAATTACGAGGAGAAAGACGAAATCTTATATGGATTTTTGTGCGTTCAGTATGCGATTTACTGGAGGATAATAGCCGAAGAGAGCGCGCTGAATGAAGATATGCTCATAGCTTTTTTCGAAATGTGGCAGAAGCACACTCCCCCTTCCTTAATAGAGAACATTTGCAGTGGAGACAGGAAAGTGAGACAGATCATTTTTCGGAGCGTCGACTTTTCTATTCAAGAGCGTTTTCCAAACAGGGCAAACCCAGAGAACGATCATCAACAGGAGAGCCTCCACTACTATGCACAAAGATCGATGATAAGCTTCACCCTTATTGTCACACATTCTATGTAATGAAATGCAGCCCGCCTCCTAAAGGAGAATGGGCTGCATTTTTTCGTTAAAGATCTATTTTTGAAAAAGAATGGAGAGTTGCGCTACCCTGTATAGTCTACAAGTAGCCAGTTGATCCTTACTGATTAAAAATGGCTTTGAATGCGTAGGATGCTGGGACAATTGGGGTTGATTCAAATTTTTTAGCGCTATTAATGTTGATACTATAATTTCCTTCTTCTGGAATATCAAATGTGAAGTTAATATTCCCTGGTTTAGACCAATAAGTGTGGACTACCCCACCGCCTTGTTTAATTACCATGATATGGAATTCACCCGGCGGTGAAGATAATTTACTTAATGCGAATTTGAATTCACCCGGTTTCGCATAAAAATTAAACCAGTCAAAATCTTTGTTGTGAGAAATCACACCATTATAGGTAACATTCGAATTGATATAAGTAGCAAACGCTGGATCATCATTGGGTTCATATGGATCATTTGTGGAAGCAGTTTTCTGAGAAGCATTAACATTTTTTGTAGGTTCTGCTGCAAATCCAGATACAGAGAGTGATAATGCCATTGTCAGAGTCAATAAGCTAGCTACGACTTTTTTCATGATAATACCTCCGAATATCAGTAGGAATAATTTGTGATTTTATTGATTAAAAATCGCTTTGAAAGAATATGGGATTGGTTCTATTTGTCTATTATCTAATACTGCATTTGGCGTCCCCAGATAAATGCTGTACTGGCCTTCTTCCGGGATATCTACTGAAAAAGATGTATTACCTTTGGTAACAACTCTATTTAGAATCGCTCCCGTTGGCTTCTTCACCAAGATTGTTATCGGCTCAGAATTTGATGACAAGGTGCTAAATGCAAGATTAAACTTTCCTGGTTTTGCGTAAAAATTAAAATAATCAACATCTCTATAGTGATTAATTGCAGCTGTGTATGAAACGTTCGAATTAATATATGGAGCGTATTCAACACTATCATTTGGTTCGTACGGATCGGTCACCGAAGCAGCAGCTTTCTGAGAAGCTTTCACATTCTTTGCAGGCTCCACAGCAAGTGCAGACGCGGACAATGACAATGCTACTGTCAGAGTCAATAAACTAGCAACGAATTTTTTCATGAATTATCCCTCCGAGTACATTAGTAGCAATAGTCTGAGATTTTATTGGTTATAAATAGCTTTAAATGCATAAGGGATTGGTTTAATTGGCTTTGAATCATATGCAGCGTAATCAAAAATCATAATATAGTAAATGCCCTCTTTTGTAAGATCTTTTGTAAAGCTCAACCTCCCATCTTGAGCTTTATAAGGAGTCCCTGATAGATCACTTTCATGCATGATATTAACCCGAATGTTCCCTTTTTCGGATGTTAAGCTACTAAGAGCGAATTGGAGTGTCCCTGGTTTCGCGTAAAATTTAAACCAATCGACATCTTTGTTATGGCCAATCTCTGCTGAATAGGAAACGTTTGAATTAGCAAATGAAGCAAATGGGAGATCGTCATTTGGCTCATAAGGATCGTTTGCCGCCGCAGCTTTTTGAGATGATTTCGAGATTTTTACAGGTTCCGCTGCCAGTGCAGATACAGAAGCAGATAATACGAGTGACAGGCTCAATAAACTTGCTACGATTTTTTTCACGAATAAATCCCTCCAAAAGCTGTGATAGTAGGTACTATTATTTTTTACCATTTTATAACTTTATTGTAAATATTAGTTTTGTAAATTTTTGCAAAAATTTGGTGATTAAGCATGAATAAACTCGACATTTATCGATTTTTGCTATTCCTCTTATATTTGGAGGACCATGCACAAGAAAGCCTTTCACGATTAGTTACATAGATTATCATAATTGTAAACTATACTAATATTTACCATGTTTAATCCGTTTTGTAAATTCTATTTTTGTAATATTTTGTAATAAATTGCTGAATGGTGAATACAAAAAAGCCCTGGAGCATTACTTTCCTCCGGGGCTTTCCCTCAACAATAGATAACCAACTTCAATTCCCTACTGATAATTCCTCGTTTTATACAAAAGATACACAAAAAACGGCGCTCCAATCGCTGCGGTAAAAATCCCAGCTGGCAAATCATGCGGTAAAAACACCGTTCTCCCAATCAAATCAGCCAAGACGACTAGCATCCCGCCCAAAACGGCGGAAGCCGGTAGTAAGTAGCCATACGCAGAGCCAACTAGCCTGCGAGCAATGTGTGGAGCCATCAAACCGATAAAACTGATTCCTCCTGCCACACCGACCGCAGCACCTGCCAGCGCCACACTGATAGCGATCAAGAGCAATCTTTTTTTATCAATCGCTACACCAATGCCTTTGGCGATATCATCACCGAGCTCCTGGGCATTCAAATAACGGATTTGGAAAATCGTAGCGCCGAGAAACAAAACGGTCCATGGAAGCAACGTCATGACATTTACCCAAGACATACCGTACACCGTTCCAGTCATCCACCCGAGAGCGTTTGAGGCTTTGTGAGTTTGGGTGATCACCAGGAAAAAGATCGTTAATGCCCCCATACCCGCTGAGATACATACACCGACAAGCGCGAGGCGAAAAGGTGAGACTCCCTCCTTCCACGCAGTGAGATACGTAAGCGTAGCGGTTAACAATCCACCAACCAAGGCCACCAATGGCATCCATTGCACACTTACATCTTTTGCGAATGTGATAAATGCTACTGCTGCTGCCGTCGCTCCCGCTGTAGTCCCGATCAAATCAGGCGAAGCTAACGGATTTCGCACCAAAGACTGTAAGATGGCCCCCGATACCGCTAGGGAAGCCCCCACCATAACTGAAACGACAACGCGAGGCAACCGCCAATCAAGCACGATTAATTCATTCTGTTCACTGCCCGCTCCCACAAAAGCTTTGATGACTTCCCATACAGGAATATGCAAGCTTCCTAAGCCAATACTCAATACAATCACAACAGCTAACAGCAAAAATAGTATGAAATTAATTCCTAACGCCCGCTTATTAACATGAAACGAGAGCGCTGGCTTTTTGGTCCGAATGACTACATGTCTATGCATACGCCCTCCCCCTGACCAGCGGGATGATAAAAGCCACTCCGATCATGGCAGTTGCTACGCCTACTGGTACTTCCAAACGCATAGGCATCAAAACAAGGCGAGAAAGCAAATCAGCGCAAACGAGAAAAGCTCCGCCGAAGACAATCGAATAGGGAACCAACCAGCGATGATCAAGGCCGACTAAAAAACGACAAAGATGCGGTATGATGATGCCCACAAATGCAATCGGTCCGGCGAGCGCGACACTCCCACCTGCCAAGAGCACCACGAGCAATATCGCTGTAGCTTTTACCAAGATAATCTTTTGGCCCAGGCCAATCGCTACATCATCACCGAGTACCATCAAGTTTAACGAGCCGGTCAGTAGCATAGCGCCTAACCAGCCTACTAGCAAATAAGGAATGATCATAAAAAAATGATCGAGCTGTCTTCCCTCTACAGAACCAACTAACCAGTAAAAGGCCTCTGTCATCGTCTTTTCTTGTAGCAGCATAAATAGAGAAGTCACAGACGAAGCGAAAGCGGCAACCGCTGCACCCGAAAGTGTCAGCTTGATCGGAGTCATGCCTCCCCGCCCAGCGGAAGCCAACCCGTATACAAGCAGAGCCGTCACACCCGCCCCGATAAAGCCTGCCCACATCATTTGCGACATTGGGAATTGCGAGCCAAAAACAGCAATCGTCGTCACAATAGCTGCTGCAGCCCCAGCGTTCACACCGATAAGAGATGGTGAAGCCAAAGGGTTGCGAGTCAACGCCTGCAACAAAACACCTGCTACAGCGAGGCTGCTTCCCACCGCTACCGCTGTCAGTGTACGCGGCATTCGGGAAGTCGTAATAATCAAATGTTCCTCTGAACCGGAAAATTGGGTGTATGCCTCTACTGCAGTAGTGAGCGAATACCGATTGATTCCGAAAAGGATACTAGCTACCATCACGACTGCCAGGACGACGAGTCCTACTATGAGTACAGTAGTCTTTTGCAGTCGGCTGGACAAAATCACATTCACGCCTGTTCCCTTCTTTCCGTTGCATTCTACCTATTCTGTCTATTCGCTACATATGTATGTAAGTTTCTCCCACTAATCAGTCTAAGCTTGCGGATAGGGCTAGTCAATGATATTGATTTTTATTATCGCTATTGGAAAATTCAGCACAAAAATATCTATAGTTTTCCTTTCATTCCAAAAAATATATTGACACATTGTTATATAAGCATATACAGTAGTGAAGAAAAATGATAATCATTATCAGTTAAAAGGGGGATTTTCCATCATGCGCAAAACTTCCCTGCGTTTGATGCTCGGGGCGATGCTTTCCGCTGTCATGCTCGTAACAGGTTGCGGGGGACAGGCAACGTCTTCATCTAGCTCATCTTCTTCTACTCCAGCTGCATCAACAACTACACCAGCGCCTGCACCGTCAGCGTCTGAAGAGAGAGAAGTAAAACACTTTATGGGGTCAACAAAAATAAAAGGGACTCCGCAACGTGTCGTCGCTCTTACCAGTGAAAGCACAGAGGCTGTTCTCGCATTAGGGATTACGCCAGTTGGGGCTGTCATGAGTGGTCTCGGTAAACCTGGTGATCCATGGCATCCACATATTAAAGAAAAAATGAAGGATGCAGTTGATTTGGGTGACGAGAACCAACCAAACGTTGAACTGATCGCCAGCCTGAAGCCAGATCTGATTCTGGGAACAAAAGGACGCCAAGGGCAAGAAAAAGTATACGCTCAGCTTTCCACGATTGCCCCAACCGTGTTCTCTGAGGATCTCGTAGGCAGATGGAAAATCAACTTTGCCCTTTACTCCGAAGCGTTGAATAAAAAGGCTGAAGGCGACAAACTAATGGCTGATTTCGATAAGAAGATTGAGGATGCAAAAGGAAAACTGGGTGACAAGGCGAAGATGAAAGTCTCTGTCGTTCGTTTCGTAGCTGGCAAAACTCGTCTTTACTTGAAAGACACTTTCTCTGGCGTTGTTCTGAGCCAGCTCGGCTTTGCTCGACCAGCCTCCCAAGACATCGATGAGTTCAAAAAAGACATTCCAAAAGAGCTCATGGCTGAAATGGATGGCGACGTCATGTTTTACTGGGTCGGCGATTATTCCGGTGATGGATCTGCCAATAAATACACCGAGGAATGGATGAAAGATCCGCTCTATCAAAAACTGAATGTCGCGAAAAACAATAAGGCATTCCAAGTTAACGAAGTGATCTGGAATGTAGGCGGCGGTATCCTTTCTGCGGAACTGCTTGTTGATGACATCGTAGAACGCTTCTCCAAACTGTAGGCTATATACTTTCCGATACCGTCAAAAAAGCAGGAGTGGTTGAGATAACCACTCCTTTTCTTTTGCCTACTGGCATTATTGATCGAGTTCCTTATTACCAGCAGTATCCTTACTGGGCAGAATCGGATCTATTTGTTCAGGTTTACGCGAATAAGCTTTGTTTGTAACCAAAATCGTCGCACCGATGATGACGATAAAAATGAGCACCAACGCAACGATAAAACCAGTTGTCATGCATACACCCCCGACTTTTTTCTAACTCTCATTATAGCTGATTTCCATACGAGTCAGAACCTTCATGCATAACCAATTCATTATGGAATAACAAACTATTCCAAATTTTGATAGGAAAATGGCTCCTACATCTCGAATAGTTACGACAACGCTATCTCACTCAAATACTTGATAGACTATGCGGGGGAAATCTGATGAACAAGCTTAATACCCCTTTCTTATGGAAAAAGAAACGCTCAAAAAAGGAAATCACGCAAGTGTTGTTTCCAGATCAAATATTAAAAGCATTTTTTCACTTTACGACGGATGCCATCTCGATTAGTGATCTCGATAACAATATCGTCTTGGTAAATCATGCTTTTGAGCAATACTACGGTTGGTCCATGGAGGAGATTTACGCTTCACCGCTCTGCTTTATTCCAGACGAGTATAGGAGCGAGACCAAACAGTTATTTGATGCGGTCAGGAGCATGGGTGTACTACTAACCAATTACGAAACCATCAGGCAGCGAAAAGATGGCACGAAGATGGATGTCATTCTGTCAGCTGCTCCAATCAAAGATGAAACGGGAAAAATTATTGGTGCTTCATGCATTACCCGTGACATTTCCGACCGCAAAAAAATTGAAGAGGCCTTGCGTCAAACCGAAGCCAAATATCGTCTCCTCATCGATCATACCCAGGATATCGTGACGATTTATGATTTATCCATGCGACGCATCTATGCATCCCCATCAATCGAGCAATTGGGATTTGTTCCTGCCGAGGTTACTTCCCCTAACAATCTGCAACTCACACATCCAGAGGATATCCCTATGTTCCAGGACAAATTTCAAGAGATCATGGCAACGAAACAACCCGTTCATTTCGAGACGCGCTCTATGCATAGGAACGGAAACGAGGTCTCCTTCGAAACACGCGGAATCCCCATTTTAAGCGCGGCAGGAGACGTCCAAAACATCATGTTAGTCTCGCGAAATGTCACAGAACGCAAATACTCTGAGGCCGCCTTGTTTAAAAGCGAGAATACGAACAAAATCATCTCAGAATACACAGATGATCTTATTCTGATTACGGACAAAAACGGGGATATCCTCTATCTCTCCCCATCGCATTCACGTGTAATCGAAAAAAGTGAAAAATGCCGTCAGCTCACCTTTGCCGAGATTCATCCAGAAGATCGGCAAACTGTCATTGACCACTTTCATCATTTGCTGGCGACCAAAGAACCAAAAATATGCGAGTTTCGTTTCCAAACGAAAAATAACAAATGGATCGTTCTCGAATCAAAGGGTGCCCCTATCCTGACGAAAACGGGGGATTGTGATGGCTTTATCATCGTATCGCGCGATATTACAGAACGCCGAAATAACGAGGAACTATTACGGAAGGCTGAGAAGCTGTCCGTGATTGGGGAGCTGGCTGCTGGAATCGCCCATGAGATTCGCAATCCGCTCACATCTTTGAAGGGCTTTATCCAATTTCTTTATCCGAGCATGAATGATAACCAGCAGTACGCCGACATCATGCTCTCTGAACTGGACCGGATCAATTTTATTGTGAGTGAATTGTTAGTCTTGGCAAAGCCACATAGCATCCAAATTAAGCCTCTTCCGCTCATCCCTTTGCTGGAAAGCGTCTTGGCACTATTGAGGTCGGAAGCAAATTTGAAAAACATCAATTTCCGTACCGCATTTGCTTACCATCCGATCATTGCGGGAGAAGAAAACCAGCTCAAGCAAGTCTTTATCAACATCATTAAAAATGCCATCGAAGCGATCGACGGACATGGTGAGGTTCTTATTGCCACCGCTTTAATAGACGATCATCAAGTACTCATTACGCTCACGGATACTGGCTGTGGAATCTCTGAAGAAATGATTCACAAGCTGGGTGCCCCCTTTTTCACGACAAAAGAAAACGGGACTGGCCTCGGCCTTATGATCAGCAGCAAAATCATGAAAGACCACAACGGCAGCCTGGAAATTAAAAGCAGAAAGCACGAAGGTACAGTGGTAGAGATTACACTACCGATTGTACAAGACCAAATTGGGTCATCCTAGAAAGGTGTACATCCCATCATGAGTGGAGGTGCCCTATGGATTTCACCAAAATGAGCACGAGTGAGTTCGTGGCCAAAATTCGCGAATCCCAAGCGAAAAACCTGCGTAACAAACAGCATCAGGGCTACGGTCATCCGGAACAGCGTCTGCCCAGCAAGCAACGAGTATAACGAAGCAAAAACCCACCTGCGAGCTCACTGCCGGGCCAGGTGGGTTTTTGCTTGTTATTGTGGATCCTGCTTATTCAGGTTACGATCTCTTTCAGACTTTTGCTTTTGGGTCCCTTGCGTCTTGCTGCTGTGTCCTTGGTTGCCGCCATTCTTTGTATTACGATTGTTTGACATCAGAATCCCTTCCTTTTCATTCTGGTATTCATGCCAAACGTAGTATGTCCCAAACGGCTAATTCATAATAAAGAATTACTTCGCTTCACCCATAAATACTTTCTTTCCATCCTCATATTTGTACACGTATACGGAAGCAAAGTCGTTGTCGCCTTTATCATTGAATGTTACGTTAACGAATTTGCCTTTGTAATCTTTGGTTTTGTGAACAGCTTCCAGCACTTGTTCACGAGTTGGCTTTTTGCCGCCGTTTGCTTTGATCGCTTCTTCCAGACCGTTCAGCATAACACCCATGGAGTCGTAACCAAACGAAGTGAAGATCCCTACTTTGTTGCCAGTCGCGCCCTCGAAGTCTGTGATCCATTTCTTGCCGTCTTCCGTAGCACCAATATCGCCAACAGTAGAAGTAAAGACTACGTTATTCGCATTTTCCGCACCAGCAATTTTCACCATGTCAGCGGAGTCATAGCCATCGCCACCCATGAAGACACCTTTGAAGCCTTTTTCACGTGCTTGTTTCACGATGATCCCTGCATCAGAGTAATATCCACCGAAGTAGATCATCTCTGGATTTTTCGCAAGGATTTGGGTGATGATCGCACTATAATCCTTCTCGCCTGCTGTTACCCCTTCAAAGCCGAGAACTTGTACGCCGTCTTTTTCAAATTGCTTTTTCACTTCTTCCGCAAGACCTTGTCCATAAGCAGCCTTGTCATGCATAACGAAAGCCGTTTTTACATTCAACTGATTTTTGGCAAAAATAGCAGCCTTGGAGCCTTGTTGATCATCACGCGCACAAATGCGGTGTACGATCTTCTTACCTTGCTCAGTCAAATCTGATCCCGTTGCGGAAGGAGATACCATTACGAGCTTCTCTTGCTCGTATTGCGCTGCTGCTGTAATCGAAGCACCTGTTGTAGCATGGCCAACTACTCCGACTACGTCAGGATTTGAAATCAACATTTGTGCGACTGCTACCCCTTGTTTCGGGTCAGCTTGGTCATCTTGCGCGGACAATTGAATGTCAAAGCCAAGTGCTTTGAATGCTTCTGTCTTTTCTTTCAACGCATATTCAGCACCAGCTTTTGCTGTGCTTCCGTAATCGGAGTACTGACCAGACATCGGACCAACTACAGCAATCACGAGCTTCTCAGTAGCTCCGCTTGCACCGCCCGTGCTTCCTCCGCTATTGTTGCTCGGTTGTGGTGTCGCGCTTTGTCCACCCGTCCCCGTACCTCCACCGCAGCCCGCGAGCAATGTGCTCAGAGCAAATGTTGCAGCCAGTATCGACAATGATTTCTGTTTTTTCATAGCAAAACATCCCCCTCTTTATTTATGAGCAAACTATGAATCACAATCTTATTGTAGGATATTTTAGAAAATTTGCAATAGAAATGATTGAAAGAAGAATCAATTAAAGAACCTCTATCGCTGGCTGCTAATAGAGGCGTACACGTGGTGTATTGAGGCAGATAGCCACTTCTACGCTTAGAAGTGGCTATCTTGATGAGAAGTATCCGATTGACTATTAGGAATTAATTGGAATGCTCAGCTTGTAAGTGAGCGTTTTTGCATCGTACTCTACTTTTGCACCCAATTCTTGGGCGATGAATACGAGAGGAACGAGCACTGCTCCGGTCACTGGACGCGGCGGATTTGCTACACTGGTTTCTTTGCCGTTTTTATAAGCAAAGTTTTTGTTTTCGTACATACGCAGAGCGTACTGGTTGTCTTTGGCAACAAGCAGAGATTTGGTCGTGCTATCCCATGCTGCAGTACCACCCAAAGCAATCGCCAATGTGCTCGAATTCACATACACAACACCATTTTCAGTAACGATTTCTTGTGGGAATGGGAACTCCTTACCGTTTAGCTGAACTTTGATTTTTTGTTGCTGTACAGGAGCAGGAGCAGATTGGGCAAACGCAGCCGTTGCTGCTACACTTCCTGTTAGAAGAGCCGCTGTAAGCATCATTGTAGAAAACTTGCGAAGCATAATAAACACCCCTTAAATATCATGAAATGAATTCCAATTTTGTAAGGTTCGACACGAATCAACTTTTTCCTTCTTTTTTATTCCATACATTTCCTATGTAATTCTCTCCCCAAACATGACAAGACTAGGAAATAAAATATATATCCCACGAACAAATGTTTTTGTGCACAACCTGTGCATAACATTGTGGATAACTTTCGAAAGTGAGGCTTACCATGGCAGGGGAACGTTTTTTTCTCATTTATCAAGAGGCCAGTGACGAAGAATGCTTATTGACCATTGAACCATATAAAGACCAACAGGAGCTGGCGGAAGCCATCAATCAACTGCAAGCCAAACAAATCGATGAATATACGATCATCAAGGGAAAAAAGATGAAAGCCACGTTGAAACTCGCCGTCGATTTGGCCGAGGCCGATGAGAATTCCAAGGAATGAATGTTTTCTTTTTCGAGTACGTTTAGACAGAGGGAAATTGGCAAACATGGTAGTGAGGGCACGCACTTATGTGTTTGACCTTCATTGACCTTTTGTGTATGATATTGTTACAAAGAGAGGAGGAAGACTAGATGCATATGAATTTAATTCCAACCGTCATTGAACAGACGAACCGTGGGGAACGTGCTTACGACATTTATTCCCGCCTGCTCAAAGACCGCATCATCTTTCTGGGAACCCCAATCAACGACACCGTAGCCAATATCGTTGTGGCACAGTTGTTGTTCCTTCAGGCGGAAGATCCGGAGAAAGACATTCACTTGTACATAAACAGCCCAGGCGGTTCAATTACTGCTGGTATGGCAATTTACGATACTATGCACTTCATCAAGCCAGATGTATCCACCATTTGTATCGGAATGGCTGCTTCGATGGGAGCATTCCTGCTGGCTGCTGGGGCAAAAGGCAAACGCTTTGCTCTGCCAAACAGTGAAGTCATGATCCACCAACCATTGGGTGGAGCACAAGGTCAAGCGAGCGACATTGAGATTGCCGCAAAACGTATTTTGAAGATGCGTGATCATCTGAACACCATCCTGGCTGAACGCACTGGACAGCCTTTGGAGCGCATCCAAAAGGATACCGATCGCGACAACTTCCTCTCTGCCGCAGAAGCAGTAGAGTACGGATTGATTGACAAAGTCATCACTTCTGAACCATCTTCCAAAAAATAAGAGATACGTAGTAAAAAAAGAAGCACTCGTGCCTGGACTACAGGCCGAGTGTTTTTTTGTATGCCGAGCAAACCCCAAGAGGCTTCCCTTGGTTTGCACGGCTATTTCGATGGATCATGGTGATACTTCCATTAACTGACTGACATAGACTGTCCGGCTATGTCCCGGATTTTTTTCCTCATGCACACGTGCAGTTGATGTTTTTTCGTCTACAGCATCGATCCAAACGGCTTGTCCTTCGTACTCTACCTTGATATGGTCGTCGGAGCTCATGATGGCTTGTGCTCTCGTTACATTCATAAGCGGCTCCCTATTGCTCATCTTCAAGAGCTTGCTTGGCCGACGACGCCCCTGTCATCGTGTCTACAGTCGTTTCTTCAATCAGGCCGTTTTGGTCGGAAACAACTCCGCCCCCCAGTCCCTCGTTTACCATCCGATCAATGTCCATATCATAACAATCGCGGCCTTCGTAACACTTATCACGGTTACTCATGTGTCATTCCTCCTTCATGCAATATACATGGTTAGAAATGCCCTGCCCGAAGTGAATTGATACATATTCATCAAGATGACCAACAAAAAAAGACACTTCCCTATAAGGGAAAAGTGTCTCTCGTAACTCTATTCTTCCTTGCTTACCAGATTCGTAAGGCTGGTGACTGCCTGGGAGGCATCCGGCCCTTCTGCCAAAATGGTAATTTCCGTTCCAGAGCTGATTGCGAGGCTCATGATACCCATGATGCTTTTCGCATTGACCTTCTTGGTGCCTTTTTCTACGAATACTTCCGATGCAAAACGGTTAGCCTCCTGTACGAAAAAGGCTGCTGGACGAGCTTGCAAACCGGTCTTTAACTGAACCACGACCTGCTGTTGAACCATGAATGGACCTCCTCACTTGTAGACTATTATCCTTTAGTATAACATGCATCTACATCGAAATATTTTGTTTTTCTCGTATTTTGTCAGCGATTTCGTTAATTTTTCGCAAGCGGTGGTTAATGCCCGATTTGCTCACTACTCCGCTTGGCACCATCTCACCCAATTCTTTCAAATTGATGTCAGGATGAGCCACTCGAAGCTCCGCGACCTCTCGCAGACGTTTTGGCAAATTCTCCAATCCCATCTCTTGATCGATGAGTTGAATATTTTCCATTTGTCTGGTGGCTGCATTCACCGTTTTGTTTATGTTGGCGATTTCACAATTGTGTAAACGGTTTACCGAGTTCCTCATGTCCTTTACGATTCGGACGTCCTCGAAATACAGAAGTGCCTGATGAGCGCCAATCAAGCTCAAAAACTCTGTAATCTTTTCGCCTTCTTTAATATAGAGAACATACCCTTTTTTCCGCTCGATGCACTTGGCATTTAGTTTATACCGATTGGCGATCTTGGTCAATGCTTCGCAAAAATCCTGATAGGAAGTGAAAATCTCCAGATGATAGCTGGATGCCTCTGGATGATTCACAGATCCCCCCGCCAAAAAAGCCCCCCGCAAATAAGCAGCGCGGCAACAGGACTTTTTCACGATCTCTGGAGCGATTCCTGGGATAAACGACAGGCTTTGATCCATTAGCCCCAAGTCTTGCAAAATCTCATTAGCCTTATTCGGAATACGCACAATGTAGACGTTGTTCTTCTTCAAACGCATTTTTTTGCGAACCAGCAGTTCAGCATGTATCTGAAACAACCTCTTGATTAACGTGTAAATGCGTCGGGCAATCGCCGCGTTCTCTGTCGTCACATCCAGCACCAGTCGTCCGGCTCCAAACTGCAGACTTCCATTCATCCGAATCAAGGCTGAAAGCTCTGCCTTGCTGCAGCAATCGGCACCCTCCATCATGGTAAGTTCTTTTTTGGTATGCGCGGCGAATGACATCGACTTCACTACTCCTTCTCTATCTTCAGCACCTTCCGTCTTCGTCTGACGAGTGACACGACCTGCTTGCTGACAGCATGTGCATCATGACGTAGGTATCCGTCCTCAAATGTGACTAACGGTCTCGCCACAACATGCAGACCGATTTGGCGCAATTGCTTTAAGTCACATCGAACAGGAGCTGCTCCTTTTTCCGCGTATTTGTCCAATACATGGGTAGGCAGCTCGGCTGAATTGACAATGATCGTATCCAGAAATGGTCTATCTACATGGTCATACATGACATTCACGTGCCTGGATGCAGAAAAACCGTCTGTCTCCCCCGGTTGCGTCATGACGTTACAAATGTAGATCTTCGGGGCTTGTGCGCGTGTAATCGCTTCAAATAACCCGCGTACTAATAAATTGGGCAGGATGCTCGTGTACAAGCTGCCAGGCCCAATCAAAATGGCATCCGCGTCGGCAATAGCCATCAGGGCTTCGCTCAGAGGAACAGCATCCTCCGGGTCAAGGAACACCCGCTTGATTTCTTTGCCTGTCAACGGTATTTGGGATTCTCCGATTACGAGAGATCCATCTGTCATTTCCGCTTTCAACTGAATCGATTGCGTGGAAGCTGGCAATACATCTCCACGTACTGCCAAGACCCCGCTTAATGTTTTGACTGCGGTGACAAAATCTCCAGTGATTTCGTTCATCGCTGCAAGTAATAGATTTCCCAAATTATGCCCTGCTAATCCCGTGCCTGTGGAAAAACGATATTGCATGACTTTTTCCATCAACGGCTCTGTATCGGCCAGAGCAGTCAAGACGTTTCGAATGTCGCCAGGTGGAAGCATATCCATTTCTTCTCGCAAACGTCCAGAGCTTCCCCCATCGTCTGCTACCGTAACAATCGCTGTGATATGCACCGGCTCGTGCTTCAAACCGCGTAGAAGGACGGACAGGCCCGTTCCTCCGCCAATAACAACTATCCGTAATGGCCTTGACTGTAGCCTCCCGACTCCCTTAGTAGGCATATGTCACCTCATTATTTCTAATACACATACCACAGGTGGCTTTTTATGCACGCTTCAGTCTTTCCAGCCATCTTATGCTCATTTGTTCTTTTCCATGTCTCGATGACTGACACGGACAGAAAAATCTTTGCCAAAGGTTTCTCCCAAATGTTCTGCAATGGCGACCGAGCGATGTTTGCCACCGGTGCATCCAATTCCTATCACAAGTTGACTTTTTCCTTCTCGCTGGTAATGCGGCAGGGTGTACCCCAAAAAGTCTGTAAGCTTTTCTAAGAATTCCTTTGTGTCCTTGTGCTTCATCACATACTCTGCCACGTCTGGATCACATCCAGTTTTCGGACGCAAATCCTCCACATAATGTGGGTTAGGCAAAAAACGGACATCGAACATCAAGTCAGCGTCTATCGGTGCGCCGTATTTGAAACCAAATGACAGCACATTAATCGTAAGGGGTGATCCTTGTTGACCGTATTGGTTGATGATTTTTTCTCGAAGCTGAACTGGCTTCATTTGACTCGTATCGATAATCTGATGCGCCCAGCCCTTCATTTCCTCCAACAAACGGCGCTCAGCATGAATTCCTTCCAAAGGCGAACCGTTCGGGGAAAGCGGATGTCTGCGACGTGTTTCCTTATAGCGAGAAACCAATGTCTGATCGTTCGCATCCAGATAAAGGATGTGGTACGATAATCCATTCATCTGATTGAGGCTCTCCATGGTTACGGCTAGATTTTCAAAAAACTCACGCCCTCGCAAGTCAATCACCAATGCGACTCGCTCAATACTCCCACCAGACTGTTTGACCAACTCAGCAAATTTGGGAATCAGTACAGGGGGTAGGTTGTCTACACAAAAAAAGCCCAGGTCCTCCAAGCTTTGTACAGCAACTGTCTTTCCCGCACCTGACATTCCGGTAATAATCAGGAGATTCATGGCCTTGTCGTTTCCCAATTCCGTCACGCAACTCGCCTCCTACGATTCTGACAATAGCATACCATATTGTCCACCTTATTCGCACCTTTTTGAACCGCTTCCCCTGTTTTTCCAATGACGTCTTCTACAGGCGTTCAAGCTTTTTTAGAAAAAAAGATGCGTGACTGAATGCCAGCCACGCAACAATTGTTTATATAGATAAGGGGGTCAATTCATTGTCTATAGATTACACTTGAATTATTTCACCCATGTTACAAGCAGGTTAAGAGATTGTGACATTTTGTTCCTTTAGCTTTTCATTCAGCTCTTCTACATAGTGTTGAGCAGATTGAGCAGCGATAGAACCGTCTCCAGTAGCTGTCACGACTTGACGCAGCATTTTTTCGCGTACATCTCCTGCTGCAAAAACACCTTTTACTTTGGTGTTCATTTTTTCGTCTGTCAGTACGTAGCCTGCGTCGTTGGTGATGCCCAGTGGACGTACGCTTGCAGTCAATGGGTCCATACCAACGTAGATGAACACTCCATCTGCTGGGTATTCTCTTTGTTCACCTGTTTTCGTATTTTCCAAGAGAACCACTTGTACTTTGCCTTCACCACGGATCTCTTTTAGTTCTGTATCCCAGATCACTTCGATTTTTTCGTTATCGAAAGCGCGTTTTTGCAGGATTTTCTGTGCACGGAACTGATCACGACGGTGTACGATAGTCACTTTGGAAGCGAAGCGAGTAAGGAACACAGCCTCTTCTACCGCGGAATCTCCTCCACCAACAACCACCAGCTCTTTATTGCGGAAAAATGCACCGTCGCAAACCGCGCAGTAAGAAACACCACGGCCGGACAATTCTTTTTCGCCTTGTACACCGAGCAAACGATGCTCTGCACCAGTTGCCACAATAACAGATTTGGTCAAGTATTCTTTGTCACCCGTGATAACGCGCTTGTACGGCTCTTCATCGCGGATTTCCTTGATTTCGCCATATGCATACTCCGCACCGAATTGCTGTGCATGCTCAAACATTTTTGTAGAGAGATCAGGGCCAAGAATGGAAGTGAAGCCTGGGTAGTTCTCGATATCTTCCGTGTTCGCCATTTGACCGCCTGGAATTCCTCTCTCCAGCATCAATGTGCTCATGTTCGCACGGGATGTATATACTGCAGCCGTCATTCCAGCAGGGCCAGCTCCGGCGATAATAACATCATAAATTTTTTGATCGCTCATGCTTGTTGCCTCCTCATCTCACACAGTTTTGTTTCCTTATTTAAATTAATTATAATGTAATAATCTATTTAAAATCAAGTGTCGACAAAACTTTGACGCACTTTGCCAAGGTAGCGGCAGAAATGCCGTATTTTTGAGCTAGAAGGGCTTGTGACTGTTTTTCGTTCCTTATCGTTCCGTATACATATTCTAATGCTGCGACCCACGCTACTTCTTTTCGCACTTGTACACGACTTTGGGCATATTCATGATGCTTACGCCATACATCGAGGCACCATTCTCCGGCCTCTTGCTTGCCCTGCGAGAGCAAATAATGGCTTATTTCTTCTTCTATACTGCTCTTTTGCTCTTCCGTCGTTGGTGAACCATTCGGTCCATCAGGAGTTCCTTCTGGCATGTCTGCACCCATATCAGCCAAAGCCAGCAAAGCCAACTTTTGCAGCTGTTGGTTATCCGTCTGGTAATAAAATTGACGGACCGCAGTTTCAGCTTCATCGTCTCCGATCAGAGACAATGTTTGCAGCACCGCGAATTTCACTTCATCGCGTCCATGCTGCAATGCCCAGAGAAGGGAAGCTCGGATCATCGGGTCTGTTTTAAAATCTTCCACTCCCGTGAACGAAGCCTTTTCCCAAGAAACATCATGTTGGGTCGTATTGTATTGGTAGGGGATCGGTTTTATAGTCTCCCCTTCTTGTTCGTTTTTTACCATTTGAATGTATTGATCTGCGATTCCTGCTTCTGGATCTAACTGCTTAGCTTTTTGCCACCAGCGTAGTGCCTGATCCTTTTTCCCACTCAAATAAGCGGAGATTGCAGCATAGTGGTACGTGCACGCTTCATGCGGCCGTCCATTTCGCAGCATTCGGTGGTAATGGAAATATGCTTCGTCATGCTGGCCGAGCACTCCCATTGTTGTTGCGAGCTTATAGGTATTTTCCGGATGGAACGGAACGACCTTTTTCAGCATATCAATCAAGCTCAACAGCTCTGTCGTTTGATTGTGATGGGAGAGCAAAACCGCCAAATTGCACAGTGCATGCAGGTTTCCTTCTTCCTTATCCAGCGTCTGCTCGATTGTCTCCATCGCCTTCTGGAATTCGCCAGCATAATAGTAGGCAAGAGACAAATTGTTCCACGCTGGCAAAAAGTCAGGATCGGCTTCGACGATTTCTTTTAAGGTATCCAGTGCCTCCAGGAAACGTCCCTCTTCCAGACTGCGACGAGCTCGTTCATGCTTGCTGTATACGTCCTCTTTTTCACTTGGGAGGAAGTGTCGCGGTGGCATGTCCAGCTCAAAGTAAATATAGTCGAGGAGCTCTTCGGCATCTTCCCGATACGGTCCAGTGCTATCTTCTTGTAAATAGCGAACAGCCATTTCTTCTGCCATATGGTAATCTTCTAAGTTGGCATAGTTATTCGCCATGTAGAAATACACTTCTGTCATGGATGGGTCCCATTTTTCTATCACTTCATAGAGGACTTCATTTGACGCTTCAAACTGTCCGGTTTCAGCTAAGGCACTAGCCAAATGGCAGTGGCATTCTGCATTCGTCGGCTCCATTTCAACTGCTCGGCGAAATGAACGCAATGCTTTATCATAGTCGTACCGATTCAAACAACGCATTCCCCGGTCAACAAAAAAAGCAGCATCTTGCTTAAAGTCAACGACGGTCGTTTTCTTCAAAATACTTTTGTTATGTTTCATAAAACCTCCAACATCGTAGGAGCTTACACTCCAAGTATCGTACCAGAAGCATCGGCACCCTACAAGCTGACTCGTCTTTTAAAGTGTTCAGCGGATAAAGCAAGAAACACCACTGGCCCATAGCAAGTGGTGTTTACGAACAAAAATGGAGCGGACGAAGGGTCTCGAACCCTCGACCTTCGCCTTGGCAAGGCGACGCTCTACCAATTGAGCTACGTCCGCATATCTTATCAACTATTCATATTTTGTCCGATTGAAAAAACTGGTGAGCCATGAAGGACTCGAACCTTCGACCCTCTGATTAAAAGTCAG